>NZ_JBHXSC010000027.1:0-84338 GCF_042716505.1 Streptomyces sp. NPDC058674 | reverse complement strand
TTTTTTATACCCCCTGGGGGGGGGGGGCCAGGCCGCCCCCGGGCCCCCCCCGGCCCCCGCCCACTCCCAACCCCAACCCTTCCCGGGGGGGGCCCCCCCCCCCCCGGGGGGCCCCCCCCCCCCGCCGGTTTCTCGTTTCCCGCCGCGTTCCGCGCATCCTTCCGCGCATCCTTCCGCGCAGCGTTTCCCGCGGTACGGCCACGCGGAAGGGCCCGCGGCGCGGTGGGTGCGCTGCGGGCCCTTCCGTACGACGCGGAGCGCCGGTCCCTGCCGTGCCGTCAGCTCTCGCTGCGGCGCAGGTTCGGCTTCAGCTCCTTGAAGCGGGCCAGCAGCCCGTTCACGAACGAGGGCGACTCGTCCGTCGAGAACTCCTTGGCCAGTTGGACTGCCTCGTCGATGGCGACGGCGTCCGGGGTGTCGTCCACCCAGATCAGCTCGTACGCGCCGAGCCGCAGGATGTTGCGGTCCACGACCGGCATGCGGTCGAGCTCCCAGTCCACGGCGTAGGTGACGATCAGGTCGTCGATGCGGTCCACCTTGTCGGCGTACCCCTCGACGAGGTCCATCGTGAAGGCGGCCACCGGCGGCTGTCGGTCGTCCGACCTCGCGTGGCGGATCCAGTCTGCGAGGACCTCGCGCACGGAGACTCCGCGCTGGTCGGCCTCGAACAGGATCTGGAAGGCGCGCTTGCGCGCATTGCTCCGAGCAGCCACGGGTTAGTTGCCGCTCTTCCGGCCGAGGTAGTCGCTGGTGCGGGTGTCGACCTTCACGGTCTCGCCGGTGGTGACGAACAGCGGGACCTGGATCTCGTAGCCGGTCTCCAGGGTGGCGGGCTTGGTGCCGCCGGTGGAGCGGTCGCCCTGGACGCCCGGGTCGGTGTGCTCGATCTTGAGCTCGACCGCGGCCGGGAGCTCGACGTAGAGCACCTCGCCCTCGTGCTGGGCGACGGAGGCGGTGAAGCCCTCGATCAGGAAGTTCGCGGCGTCGCCGACGGCCTTCTTGTCGACCATCAGCTGGTCGAAGGTGGTCATGTCCATGAAGACGAAGTACTCGCCGTCCATGTACGAGAACTGCATGTCGCGCCGGTCGATCGTGGCGGTCTCGACCTTGGTGCCGGCGTTGAACGTCTTGTCGACGACCTTGCCGGAGAGCACGTGCTTGAGCTTGGTGCGCACGAAGGCCGGGCCCTTGCCGGGCTTGACGTGCTGGAACTCGACGACGGACCAGAGCTGGCCCCCGTCGAGCTTCAGCACCATGCCGTTCTTGAGGTCGTTCGTGGAAGCCACGGTTGCGGAATCTCCTGCACTGGAAGACCACGGGTGCGCGCCCAGTCCGACGGAGCGGACTAGAGCGCGAGCAGCTCCTTGGTCGTAATGGTGAGTAGCTCGGGACCGCCGTCCGCCTCGGGGCGCACGACGAGCGTGTCATCGATCCGGACACCTCCCCGGCCCGGGAGGTGAACCCCCGGTTCGACGGTGACCGGCACGCAAGCGTCCAGTTTACCCATTGCCGTAGGTGCAAGCTGCGGGTCCTCGTCGATTTCGAGCCCCACGCCGTGCCCGGTCCACGAGGAGAGGGCCTCGCCGTGGCCCGCGGAGTCCAGTACGGAGCGTGCCGCACGGTCCACGTCGCGGTACGCCGCCCCCGGCAGGAGGGCCTCCCGCCCGGCCCGCTGGGCGGCGAAGACCAGGTCGTACAGCTCGATCTGCCAGTCCGCGGGGGTGGTGCCGATCACGAAGGTCCGGCCGATCTCGCAGCGGTAGCCCCGGTAGTTCGCGCCGAGGCTGACGGTGAGGAAGTCGCCCTCCTCGACCCGCCGGTCGGACGGCCGGTGCCGGGGGCGGCCGGAGTGGGGGCCGGTGCCGACCGAGGTCGGGAAGGCGGGCCCGTCGGCCCCGTGGTCGACGAGGCGCCGCTCCAGCTCCAGGGCGAGGTGGCGCTCGGTGCGTCCGACCAGGATCGACTCCAGCAGTTCGCCGAGGGCCTGGTCGGCGATCTCGGCGGCGATCCGCAGGCAGGCGATCTCCTCCTCGTCCTTGACGAGGCGCTGCTGCTCCACCGACATCCCGAGGTCGGCCAGGCGCAGTCCGGGCGCCACCGAGCGCAGGGCCCGGTGCCGGGCCACCGTGAGGTGGTGCTCCTCCACCGCGAGCGAGTCGGCCCGTACGGAGCCCGCCAGGTCGGCGGCGGCGACCGCCGGGTCGCCGCCGGGGCCGGACAGGACGGAGACCTGGAGCCGGTCGTCGAGGCGGCCCTCGTCGGCTTCGCCGGTGGGCGCACCGGTACAGAAGAGCAGGTCGTCGGCGGGCCCGACGAGGAGTACGGCGCCCTGCGGGGACGCCCCGGAGAGGTAGCGGACGTTCGCCGGCCTCGTGATGAGCGCGGCGGCGTTCCCCGCGGCGGCGCATCGGTCGCGAAGCAGGCTTCGGCGGGCGGCGTACACGTCTGACATGTATTCGAGCGTACGAGCGCCCCGCGCATCCGGCCCGGCGAGCGCGTCCGCGGGGGTGCCGGATCGCCCGGTCCGCCGGCGCCCGGACCGGGGCCGGCGCCCGGGCCGGGGCCGGGGCTCGGACCGGGCCCGGGGCTCGGACCGGGCCCGGGGCTCGGACCGGGCCCGGGCGCCGGCCCGGACCCGCGGTCGGGGTGCGGGCGGGCCGGCAACCTCGGCCGAGGGCTCGGGGCCGTCCGGCTACCAGGCGGCCGGGGCGGCGATGGCCCGGGCGAGGGCCTCGTCGAGGGCGCGGGCCGTGCCCTCCACGTCGAGGTGGGAGTTGTCGATGATCGGCAGGCCCGAGCCGTACCAGCCGGCCATCCGGCCGTGGATCCGCGCAACCTCCTCGTCGGAGAGCCTGCGGTTGCCGGAGCGGGCCGCGTTGCGCTCCAGGACGATCTCCAGGCCGGGCAGCAGCACCACGGGCAGCAGCGCGGGGCCCACGTGCCGCTTCCAGCCGCCCAGGCCGACCACCGGCCGGTCGGGGAAGACGGCGTCGTCGAGGATGCAGGAGATCCCGTTGGCCAGGTAGTTGCGGGCAGCGAAGCCGCAGGTGCGGCGGGCGAGCCGGTACTGCGCCTCCGAGTGCTCGTTCCAGCCCGCCTGCGGGTCCGCGAAGCCCGAGCAGACCCACTCACGGACGTCGTCCAGGCTGATGTGGGCGGTCGGCACCGGGCGGGTGCCGGCCCAGTGCCGGGCCACGGTGGTCTTCCCCGCGCCGGCCGGGCCGATCAGCAGTACGGCCAGGGTCGCCCCTCCCGTACCCGCCACCGCGGGCGGCAGCGGGATGTGCCCGGTGGGCTCCGGCACGGGCGCCACCGGAGCCGTGCCGGGACCGGGGTGCGCCGGTGCCGGGTGTTCGGGTTGCCGGGGTGCGGGTCCCGGGTGCGGCGGAGCCTGGTGGCCCGGCCCCGGGTGGCCCCCCGGACCGTGGTGACCCGGCCCCGGGTGGTTGCCCGGACCCGGGTGACCCGGCCCGGGGTGCGCCGGGCCGCCGGGCGGCACCGGCCCGTTGCCCGGCCAGCCCTGCGCCGGGGGTATCGGCGGCTGCGGAGGCGCCGCCGGGTGCGGTCCCGGCCGTCCCCATCCCGCGCCCCCGCCCCCCACTCCTTGCTGCATCCGGTGCCACTCCGTCTCGTTCCGGCGACTGATGCGAGAACGTTATATGACCCCGGGGGCGGGGCGGTCCACCAGGACCGCCGGGACCGCCGGGCCGGGCTCCGCGCCTCGGATCAGGCCGCGATCTCGTCGGCCAGAGCGCGCAGCGCCAGCCGGTACGACCCGATGCCGAAGCCCGCCACCGTCCCGGTCGCCACCGAGGCGATCACGGAGGTGTGCCGGAACTCCTCACGGGCGTAGGGGTTGGAGATGTGGACCTCGATGAGCGGCGCGGTGCGCTGGGCCGCCGCGTCCCGCATCGCGTAGGAGTAGTGCGTGAAGGCCCCCGGGTTGATCACCACGGGGATCTTCCCGTCCGCCGCCTCGTGGAGCCACCGCACCAGCTGCCCCTCGTCGTTGGTCTCGCGGACCTCGACGTCGAAGCCGAGCTCCTCGCCCAGCGTCCGGCAGCTCTCGACGAGTCCGGCGTACGAGGTGGCCCCGTACACATCGGGCTCGCGCGAGCCCAGCCGGCCCAGGTTCGGGCCGTTCAGCACGAAGACGCGGCGGCTCACGCGGCGACCTCTCCGTACGCGGCCACGAGCACGGCCGGGTCGGGGCCCTCCAGGACGGTCGGCTTGGCCAGCCCGTCCAGGACGATGAAGCGCAGCAGGTCGCCGCGGGACTTCTTGTCGAGCTTCATGGTCTCCAGCAGCTTGGGCCACTGGTCGCCGCGGTAGGTCAGCGGCAGCCCGACGGCCGCGAGGACCGTCCTGTGCCGGTCGGCGGTCGCGTCGTCGAGGCGGCCCGCGAGGCGGCCCAGCTCGGCGGCGAAGACCATGCCGACGGAGACGGCGGCGCCGTGCCGCCACTTGTAGCGCTCGTTCTTCTCGATGGCGTGCGCGAGGGTGTGGCCGTAGTTGAGGATCTCGCGGAGCCCGGCCTCCTTGAGGTCGCTGGAGACCACGTCGGCCTTGACCTGGATGGAGCGCACGATGAGCTCGGCCGTGTGCGGGCCCGCGGGCGTCCGGGCCGCCTGCGGGTCGCCCTCGATCAGGTCGAGGATCACCGGGTCGGAGATGAAGCCGGCCTTGATGATCTCGGCGAGGCCGCTGACGTAGTCGTTGACCGGCAGCGAGTCCAGCGCCGCCAGGTCGCAGAGCACTCCGGCGGGCGGGTGGAAGGCGCCGACGAGGTTCTTGCCCTCGGCGGTGTTGATGCCCGTCTTCCCGCCGACGGCCGCGTCGACCATCGCCAGGACGGTGGTGGGCACGGCGATCCAGCGCACCCCGCGCAGCCAGGTGGCCGCCACGAAGCCCGCCAGGTCGGTGGTCGCGCCGCCGCCGACGCCGACGATCACGTCGGTGCGGGTGAAGCCGGACTGTCCCAGGGCCTTCCAGCAGTACGCCGCCACCTCGACGGTCTTGGCCTCTTCGGCGTTGGGCACCTGGATGGCGACCGCCTCGTAGCCCTGTGCGGCCAGGTCGTCGCGCAGCGCCTCGCCCGTCGAGGCCAGCGCCTCGGGGTGGACGACCGCGACCCGGCGGGCCTTGGTGCCGATCAGGGAGCCCAGCTCTCCGAGCAGCTGCCGCCCGACGAGCACGTCGTACGCGGGGTGTCCGGCACTGGCGCCGACCTGGATGCGCGTCACCTGGTCTGTCATACGTCCTTCAACTCCAGAGCGTCGAGGACCGCCTGGGCGACCTCTTCGGGGGTGCGGTCGTCGGTGGCCACCACGACGCGCGCGACTTCGGTGTACAGGGGGCGCCGGGCGTCCATCAGCTCGCGCCACTGGCGGCGCGGGTTGACGGCGAGCAGCGGGCGGGCGGCGCCGAGGCCCACGCGGCGTACCGCCTCCTCGACGTCCATCGAGAGGTAGGCGACGGGCAGTCCGGCGAGCAGCGCGCGGGTGTCCGCGTCCAGGACGGCGCCGCCGCCGAGGGCCAGGACCCCGGTGTGCCCGGCGACCGCGGCCGCGACGGCCTGCCGCTCCAGCGCGCGGAAGTACGGCTCTCCCTCGTCGACGAAGAGGTCGGAGATCTCCCGGCCCTGGGCCGCGACGATGTCGGCGTCGGTGTCGCGGTAGGGGACGCCGAGGCGGGCGGCGAGCAGGGCTCCCACCGTGGACTTGCCGGAGCCCATGGGCCCCACCAGGACGACCAGCGGTCCGCCGCCGGTCACCGGATCTGCAGGTGGTCGAGGTACGAGCGGACGTTGCGGCGGGTCTCCGGGACCGAGTCGCCGCCGAACTTCTCCACCACCGCGTCCGCGAGCACCAGCGCCACCATCGCCTCGGCGACGATGCCCGCCGCCGGCACGGCACACACGTCCGAACGCTGGTGGTGGGCCACCGTCGCCTCCCCGGTCACCACGTCCACCGTCGCCAGCGCCCGCGGCACCGTCGCGATCGGCTTCATCGCCGCCCGCACGCGCAGCAGCTCACCCGTGGTCAGCCCGCCCTCGGTGCCGCCGGAGCGACCGGAGGTCCGCCTCAGGCCCTCAGGAGTGGACACGATCTCGTCATGGGCCTGCGAACCGGGCACCCGCGCCAGCTCGAAGCCGTCGCCGACCTCCACGCCCTTGATCGCCTGAATGCCCATCAGGGCGGCGGCCAGACGGGCGTCCAGGCGCCGGTCCCAGTGCACGTGCGAGCCGAGCCCGACGGGGACGCCGTAGGCGAGGACCTCGACGACACCGCCGAGCGTGTCGCCGTCCTTGTGGGCCTGGTCGATCTCCGCCACCATCGCCTTGCTCGCATCGGCGTCCAGGCAGCGCACCGGGTCGGCGTCCAGCTTCTCGACGTCCGCGGGGGTCGGGTAGACGCCGTACGGGGCCTTCGCCGCGGCCAGTTCCACCACGTGCGAGACGATCTCGATGCCCGCGACCTCCTTCACGAAGGAGCGGGCGATGGCGCCCAGCGCCACCCGCGCGGCCGTCTCACGGGCGCTCGCGCGCTCCAGGATCGGCCGGGCCTCGTCGAAGCCGTACTTCTGCATCCCGGCCAGGTCCGCATGGCCCGGCCGCGGCCGGGTCAACGGCGCGTTGCGGCCCGTGTCCTTCAACAGCGACGGGTCGACCGGATCGGCCGACATCACCGTCTCCCACTTCGGCCACTCGCTGTTGCCGACCATCACCGCCACCGGCGAACCCAGCGACAACCCGTGCCGGACACCGCCCAGGAAGGTGATCTCGTCCTGCTCGAACTTCATCCGGGCACCACGGCCGTAACCGAGCCGCCGCCTCGCCAGGTGGTCGGCGACCAGCTCCGTGGTCACCGGGACGCCGGCGGGAAGCCCCTCCAGCGTCGCCACCAGCGCCGGTCCGTGCGACTCTCCGGCGGTCAGCCAACGCAACCTGCTCAACGATGCTCCTCATGCTCGCGCCTGGTACAGCGACGGCGCGCTCGGGTGCGCGGCCCGGACCCGCCGTCCCCGATCCTCCCATGTCCCGACCGTCACACCGCCCCCGGTCCAACTGTCGGACTGCGTCGGACGGCTGCCGCGGCCCCGTGCGGGCGTTCAGGGGCGGGCGCGGAGCGCGGCCTCGCCGGCGGCCCGCATGGCCGCCAGGGGCGCCCTGGGGAGTCCCGTCATCTGCTCGACTTGGAGCACGGCCTGGTGGACCAGCAGGTCGAGCCCGCCGATCACCTGGCCGCCCTGCCGGGACCAGGCCGCGGCGAGGGGGGTGGGCCAGGGGTCGTAGAGGACGTCGAAGAGGGTTCCCGCGGCGGCCGGCACGGACGGCGCCAGGGCGTCGGTCGTCCCGGCCGGAGTGGTCGCGATCACCAGCGGAGCGGCCAGCGCCTCGGCCGCGTCCGACCAGTCGGCCGTGCGGACGGGGACGCCGAGCCGCTCGCCCCACCTCCGCATCTCGTCCGCGCGGGCCTGCGAGCGGACGTACGCGGTCACCTCGCCGGAGCAGATCCGCGACAGCGCGGCGAGCGCCGAGGAGGCGGTGGCGCCGGCGCCGAGGACGGAGGCGGAGGGCACCTTCTCGATGCCCCGCTCGCGGAGCGCGGCGACGATGCCGGGGATGTCGGTGTTGTCGCCGAGGCGACGGCCGTCCTCGGTGAGGACGACCGTGTTGACCGCCTCCACGGCGGCGGCGGTGTCACTGACGCCGTCGAGGAGCGGGATGACCGCCCGCTTGAGCGGCATGGTGAGCGACAGGCCCGCCCACTCGGGGCCCAGGGCGGCCACGAATCCGGGGAGCGCGGCCTCGTCGATCTCGAAGCGGTCGTACGACCACGCGTCGAGGCCGAGCTCCCGGTAGGCGGCGCGGTGCAGCACCGGCGAGAGGGAGTGCTCGATGGGCGAACCCAGCACCGCGGCCCGTATCCGTGACATGTCCTGCTACCCGCCGTTCTCTTTCTTCTGCTTCTGCCGCGCGAGGAACTCGTCGGCCAGCCGCTGGTGCTCCTCGTAGGTCTTGGTGAAGGTCGTCTTGTTTCCGTCGACCGACACGAAGAACATCCAGCCGCCGTGGTCGGGGTCGAGCGTGGCGTTCACGGCGTCGTCACCCGGGTTGCCGATCGGGCCCGGGGGCAGTCCCGCGACGAAGTGCGTGTTGTAGGGGTTGTCGAAGGCCCTGGCCTCCTTGAGCGAGAAGTTGATCTCGCTCGTGCCCTTGATGTAGTTGTACGTCGAGTCGAATTCGAGCTTCCGGTTGGTGACGTCGTTCGTCGGCTTGAGGCGGTTGTAGACGACCTCGGCCATCTTGCGGAAGTCGTCGTGGTTCTTGCCCTCGGCGTTGACGAGGCTGGCGACCGTGACCACCTGGAGCGGGTTCTCCAGGCCCAGTTCCTTGGCCTTGCCCTCGATGCCCAGCGCCGTGTACTTGTCCGTCGCGTTCTTGACCATCTGCCGGAGCAGGGACTCCGGGGTGGTGTCCTTGCTGAGGTCGTAGCGCGCCGGGAAGAGGAAGCCCTCCAGCGGGTCCGCGATCTTCGTGCTGTTGCCGGCCCAGGCCGGCAGGCCGAGGTTCTTGGCCTCGCGCTGGGCGATGTCGCGGGTGGTGCCCTGCGGCTTGTCCAGCTTCTTGTCGATCGCCTCGTAGACCTTCGTGTTGCGCCAGCCCTCGGCGACGGTGAGGACGTTCAGCTTGGACGGGTCCGTCATGAACTCGACCGCCGCCGCGGCCGACATCCGCTTCTGCAGCGGGTAGACGCCCGGCTGGATCGACGTGCCCTTGGAGTTGGCGTTGGCCGCGTCCACGAAGGCCTGGGCGCTGGCGACCACGCCGGCCTCCTTGAGGATGCGGCCCATCTGGCCGAGGCCCGCACCCTGGGGGATGGTCACCTCGACCGTGTCGCCGGAGCCCTCGCCCGCGAAGTCCTCGGCCGCGCCGAAGCGGTCCTTGAGGTAGCTGTAGCCGTAGTAGCCGCCGCCGCCGACCACACCGACGATCACGAGGGCGGAGATCAGGCAGGCGGCGCCGCTGCGCCGCTTGGGCTTGCCGCCCTTCGAGCGGCCGCCGCGGCGGCCGGGCTCGTCGCCGTCGTCGCCGTCGTCGCCGTCCCCGCCGCGTCCGCCGAGGAAGGAGGCGTCCTCGGCCTCGTCCGTCGCGACGGCGCCGTCCTGCCACTCCTCGGCCGGTTCCGGCTCCAGGCGGCGGCGGCCCGGCGGCTTCGGGGGCGGATAGGCCTCGGCCGTCGTGTAGAGGTCGGGGGTCTCGCCCGGGTAGCCGGCGACCGGCTGCTGGGCGTACGGGTCCACCGCGCCGTAGGCATCGGTCTGCGCGGCGGCGGCGACGTACTGGCCCTGCCCGGTGTCCCAGCCCTGGGAGTCGTAGACCGACGGCTGCTGCTGGTGCTGCTGCTGGTGGGGCAGGTGCTGCTGCTGGGGCTGCTGCGGGGCGTACCCCTGCTGCTGGGCGTACCGCGTCTCGTCGATCTGCGGTTCGGCGGCGTACGGGGGCTGCCCCTGGTGCTGCTGGGGCTGCTGGTACTGCTGCTGCGGGTCCTGGTACTGCGGTTCCCGGTGCTGCGGGTCCTGGTACTGCGGCTGCGCGTACTGCTGCTGGTACTGGGGGTCCTGGTACTGCGGCTCTTGCGGGTACCCCTGTGGGTCACCGTCGTAGGGCGCACGACCCTGCTGGGTCTGGTGCCCGGTCCACCCCTGTTCCCCGTACAGGGGGTCCTCGGGGTGCCACGGTTCGGAGCCGCGGCCCCGTCCATACTCAGTCATCGGTCCCCTAGAGCCGCGAGACGAAGGCCGCGGAATTCGGTCTTCCGCGGCACCCGGTACCGCCTCTTTGGTGGTGGGCGACGGTTGTTCGAACACCGTCTCAATGCGCGGAACGTTACCGTATCGCGATCAGACAACCACTTCGACGCACTCGCCGGGCGGATTACCTGATACCCGTTCGGTCTCCAAAGCGTTCTGGAGGATCACCACGGCGGCCGCCTGGTCGATGACGGACCGGCCCTTCTTCGCGTTCTTCCCCGAGGCCCGCAGGCCCTGGGCGGCGGTCACCGTGGTCATCCGCTCGTCCACCAGGCGCACGCCCACCGGCTTGATGCCCCTGGCCAGCTCGTTGGCGAAGGCGCGCACCTTGGCCGCGGCCGGCCCCTCCCGCCCGCTGAGCGAGCGGGGCAGGCCGACCACGACCTCCAGCGGCTCGTACTCCTCGACGAGCTGCCGCAGCCGCCGGTGGGCGAAGGGGACGTCCCGGCCCGGAACGGTCTCCACCGGCGTGGCGAGCACCCCGTCGGGGTCGCACGAGGCGACCCCGATCCGGGCGTCCCCGACATCGACGGCAAGTCGGCGGCCACGGCGCAGCGTCATCAGGCGGTCTCGCCCACGAGGCGCTCGACGGCCGCGACGGCGTCGCCGATGGCGGCCGGGTTCTGGCCGCCGCCCTGGGCGACGTCCGGCTTGCCGCCGCCACCGCCGCCGAGGGTCTTGGCGGCGGCGCGGACCAGGTCGCCGGCCTTGAGGCCGCGCTCGCGGGCGGCCTCGTTGGTGGCGATGACGGTCAGCGGGCGGTCGTTCGCCACGGTGAACAGGGCCACGACGGCCGGGCGGTCGCCCGACGACTGACCGAGTCGGCCCCGCACGTCGAGGACGAGCCTGCGCAGGTCGTCGGCGCCGGTGCCGTCCGGCACCTGGCCGGTGACGACCGCGACACCGCGGACGTCCTGGGCGCCGGCGGCCAGTCCGGCGGCGGCCTGGAGGACCTTCTCGGCGCGGAACTTCTCGATCTCCTTCTCGGCGTCCTTCAACTTGCCGAGCATGGAGGCGATCTTCTCCGGCAGCTCCTCGGGACGGCCCTTGACCAGCTCCTGGAGCTGGGCGACGACCGTGTGCTCCTTGGCGAGGAAGTTGTACGCGTCCACGCCGACCAGGGCCTCGACGCGGCGCACGCCGGAGCCGATGGAGGACTCGCCGAGCAGCTTCACCAGGCCCAGCTGGGCGGTGTTGCCGACGTGGGTGCCGCCGCACAGCTCCTTGGAGAAGTCGCCGATGGTGACGACGCGCACGCGCTCGCCGTACTTCTCGCCGAACTCGGCGATGGCGCCCTGCTTCTTCGCCTCGTCGATGCTCATGATCTCGGCGGTCACGTCGAGCTCGCGGGAGAGCACGTCGTTGATCTTCTGCTCGACGTCGGTGAGGACCGTGCCGGGGACGGCGTTCGGCGAGCCGAAGTCGAAGCGGAAGCGGCCCGGCGAGTTCTCCGAGCCGGCCTGGGCGGCCGTCGGGCCCAGCGCGTCGCGCAGCGCCTGGTGGGTCAGGTGGGTGGCCGAGTGGGCGCGGGCGATGGCCCGGCGGCGGTTGACGTCGATGGCGGCGTACGCGGAGGCGCCCACCGTCACCTCGCCGACCTGGACGGAGCCCTTGTGGACGGAGACGCCCGGGACCGGCTGCTGGACGTCGCGGACGACGATGACGGCGCCGGAGTCGAGCCTGATGCGGCCCTGGTCGGCGAGCTGGCCGCCGCCCTCGGCGTAGAAGGGGGTGCGGTCGAGGACGACCTCGACGTCGTCGCCCTCGGAGGCGGCGGGCGCGGAGACGCCGTTGACCAGGAGGCCGACGATGGTGGACTCGCCCTGGGTGGTGGCGTAACCCGTGAACTCGGTGGCGCCGGCGCCGTCGGCGATCTGCCGGTAGGCGGACATGTCCGCGTGGCCGGTCTTCTTGGCCTTGGCGTCGGCCTTGGCGCGGTCGCGCTGCTCCTGCATGAGGCGGCGGAAGCCGGGCTCGTCCACGGAGAGGCCCTGCTCGGCGGCCATCTCCAGGGTGAGGTCGATCGGGAAGCCCCAGGTGTCGTGGAGCAGGAACGCCTTGTCGCCGGAGAGGACGGTGCCGCCGACGGCCTTGGTCTCGCTCACGGCGGTGTCGAGGATGTTGGTGCCGCCCTTGACGGCCTTCAGGAAGGCGGCCTCTTCGGCGAGGGCGACGGTCTCGATGCGCTTGCGGTCGGTGACGAGCTCCGGGTACTGGAGGCCCATGGTGTCGATCACGACGCCGATGAGGTCCTGCACGACCGGCCCGGTGGCGCCCATGAGGCGCATGTTGCGGATGGCGCGGCGCATGATGCGGCGCAGCACGTAGCCGCGGCCCTCGTTGCCGGGGGTGACGCCGTCGCCGATGAGCATGGCCGAGGTGCGGATGTGGTCGGCGACCACGCGCATCGACACGTCGGTGCCCTGGGCGGCCCCGTACTGGACACCGGTCAGTTCGGTGGCCTTGTCCATGACCACGCGCAGGGTGTCGGTCTCGTACATGTTCTGCACGCCCTGCAGGATCATGGCGAGGCGTTCGAGGCCCAGACCCGTGTCGATGTTCTTCGACGGCAGGTCGCCGAGGATCGGGAAGTCTTCCTTCCCGTCACCGGCGCCGCGCTCGTACTGCATGAAGACCAGGTTCCAGATCTCCACGTAGCGCTCGTCGTTGACGGCCGGGCCGCCCTCGACGCCGAACTCGGGGCCGCGGTCGTAGTTGATCTCCGAGCAGGGGCCGCAGGGTCCGGGGACGCCCATGGACCAGAAGTTGTCCTTCTTGCCCAGGCGCTGGATGCGCTCGGCGGGGACGCCGATCTTCTCGCGCCAGATCTGCTCGGCCTCGTCGTCGTCGAGGTAGACGGTGATCCAGAGCTTCTCCGGCTCCAGGCCGTAGCCGCCGTCCGCCACGGAGCTGGTGAGCAGCTCCCAGGCGTACTTGATGGCGCCTTCCTTGAAGTAGTCGCCGAAGGAGAAGTTGCCGCACATCTGGAAGAACGTGCCGTGGCGGGTGGTCTTGCCGACCTCTTCGATGTCCGGCGTGCGGACGCACTTCTGCACGCTGGTGGCGCGGGGGGCCGGGGGCTTGGTCTCGCCGAGGAAGTACGGCTTGAAGGGGACCATGCCCGCGTTGACCAGCAGCAGAGTCGGGTCGTCCGCGATGAGCGACGCCGAAGGGACAACGGCGTGACCGCGCTCCTCGAAGAAGCTCAGCCAGCGGCGGCGGATCTCAGCCGACTCCATCAGTGGTCCTCATTCCGGTTGTACGAAAACTTCGATCGTTCGGTGGTCTTGTCGTGCTGGTCGTGCTCGATGGCCCGCAGCCGCCGCGGCCCGGGCAGGGCGGTGACGTTGTCGGGCCGGTGGGGGTCCTGGTAGAGCCCCAGTGCGTCGTTCAGCTCGTCCTCGCGCTGCGTCATTCCCGCCTTGACGTCGAGGGCGAAGTCCTTGATGCGGTGGCCCGCTTCCACGGCCTTGTCGGCGGCCTGGGCGGCGAGGCTCTCCGGCGTCAGCTGCTTGAGCCGGCGGTTGACCTTGGTGGTGGCCCACACGC
The DNA here is from genome assembly GCF_042716505.1 of Streptomyces sp. NPDC058674. Taxonomy (NCBI): domain Bacteria; kingdom Bacillati; phylum Actinomycetota; class Actinomycetes; order Kitasatosporales; family Streptomycetaceae; genus Streptomyces; species Streptomyces sp. NPDC058674. Next base: position 70,973 of record NZ_JBHXSC010000027.1, on the reverse strand, counting down.
CGGCGGCTGCGCCGGCGGTGAACCAGAAGGCTCGGCGGAACATCGGAGGTCTCAGCCCTTCTGCTTCCGGCGCCGGGTCGTCGGCACCGTACGGCCGACGATCACGGTACGCCGGGATGTCTTCTGCGGTGCGCCGTTCGGCGTCGCGTCCGCCTTGCCCAGGGCCTTGCGGACGCCGTAGCCGAACGCGGCGACCTTGACCAGCGGTCCGCCGAAGGCGGAGGCCACGGTGGAGGACAGCGCGGAGGCGTTGGAGGTCACCTCCTGGACGTCGCTCGCGATGGCGTCGACCCGGTCGAGCTGGGTGCGCGCGGAGCGGACCGTCGTCGAGGCGTCCGCCAGCAGCGGGACGGCCTGGTCGGTCACCTCGGCCACGAGTCTGCCGGTCGCCTTGAGCACCTGCGCCAGCCTCACCAATACCACGGCGAGGAAGGAGACCAGGATCGCCCAGAAGACGGCCACGAGGATTCCGGCCACCTCTCCACCGGACACGTCACACCGCTCTCTGTCTGTACCTGAACTGCTGGAGGATTCGCCCTACGACCCTATCGCGCCGGAGATCCCCGCCCCTACCGGAATACGGGGAGCCTTCGGAGCGCCTTGTACGCGGCGCACGCGGACCAGTACTCTCCGTGTCCCATGCGACACAGACCCCTGCGAAACAGGACCCGGGGCAATCTTCCCTCGGAGCTGGGCCGGTTCGTCGGGCGGGGCGTCGAACTCGCCGGGCTGGGGCGGCTGCTGGAGTCCTCCCGGCTGGTGACCGTGACCGGCGTGGGCGGGGTCGGCAAGTCCCGGCTGGTGCTGGAGGCGGCCCGGGCGGCCGCCGAGGGGCGGCAGGAACGCTACTGCGACGGGGTGTGGCTGATCGAGCTCGACTCCGTTCGGGACCCGGCGCTGCTGGAGCTCACCCTGGCCGAGGCCCTCGGGCTGACCGACCACACCACCCGGCCGCCCCGCGCCGTCCTGGCCGGGCACCTGGCCGAGCGGCGGCTGCTGCTGGTCCTGGACGGCTTCGAACAGCTGGTGGAGGAGACCGCCGCGCTGGTGCGGGAGCTGTTGCGCCGCTCCCCCGGCCTGCGGGTGCTCGCGGCGGGCCGGCGCCCGCTGGACCTGGACGGGGAGCAGGCCCTCCCGTTGGCCCCGCCGGCGCCGGAGGAGGCCCTCGCCCTGCTGGTGCAGCGTTTGCGGGCGGCCGATCCGGCCTTCGAGGTGACCGGGGCGAACCGGGCGGTGCTGGTGGAGCTGTGCGCCCGCCTCGACGGAATCCCGCTCGCCCTGGAACTGGCGGCGGCCCGGCTGCGGATCCTGTCGCCGGAGCAGGTGCTGGCCCGGCTGGAGGACCGCTTCGCCCTGCTGACGGGCGGTGTGCGCGGTGCGCCGCCCCGCCACCGGGCGCTGCGTACGGCCATCGGCTGGAGCCACGAGCTGTGCACTCCCGCGGAGCGCCTGCTGTGGGCCCGACTGTCGGTGTTCGCCGGGCAGTTCGACCTCGACGCCGCCGAGTACGTGTGCGCCGGGCCGGACCTGCCGGTCGAGGGGGTGCTGGACCTGGTCGCGGAGCTCCTGGCGCAGTCCCTGCTGGTCCGGGAGGAGACGCCCGCCGGAGTGCGCTACCGGATGCTGGAGACCGTACGGGCCTACGGGGCGGGCTGGCTGGAGTCGCTGGGGGACGCCGGGCGGCTGCGGCGGCGGCACCGGGACTGGTACGTGGGCCTGGCGACCTGGTGCGAGCTGGACTGGTTCAGTCCGCGCCAGGCGGAGGTGGCCGCGCTGGTGGAGGTGGAGCTGCCCAATCTGCGGCTCGCGCTGGAGTGCTGCCTGGCCGAGCCCGAGGACGCCCACCTGGGCCAGTACTTGGCGGGCACGCTGTGGTTCTACTGGGCGGGCTGCGGGCGGCTGACCGAAGGGCGGCACTGGCTGGACCGCTCCCTGGAGCCGGCGGCGGGCCCGGCGGAGACGGGGTACGAGACCTCGCGGTTGAAGGCGCTGTGGGTGCTCGGGTACGTCGCGGCCCTCCAGGGGGACTCGGTGCCCTCGATGAGCGCCCTGTACGAGTGCCGGGACGCCGCGGCCCGGACGGGCGACCCGGTCGCGGCGGCCTACGCGGTGCACCGGCTGGGCTGCCTGGCGCTGGTCTCGGACGACATGGCACGGGCCGGGGAGCTGCTGGGGTCGGCGCTGGAGGGGTACCGCAGGGCCGGGGAGCTGAACAGCAACGTTTTGATGTGCCAGGTGGAGCTGGCGATGTCGCTGGCCTTCCGGGGGGACCTGGCGGGCGCCGCGAGGCTGTGCGGCGAGGTGCGGGAGATCTGCGAGGAGCGCGGGGAGCGGTGGACGAAGGCGTACGCCCTGTACGTCCTGGCGTACGCGGCCCTGGACGCGGGGGCCCCCGCCGAGGCGCGGCGGCTGCTGGCCGAGTGCGTGGCGATCAACCACGCCTTCCACGACCTGGTGGGGCTGGTGCTCGCGCTGGAGCTGCTGGCCCTGGTGACGGTCTCGGAGGGCGATCCGGCCGAGGCGGCGGTGCTCCAGGGTGCGGCGGAGCCGATGTGGGAGGGGGTGGGGCTGCGGCTGTTCGGCTCGGGGTACTTCAACGCGCCCCGGCTGATGTGCCGGGAGCGGGCGGGGGAGCTGCTGGGCTTCGACCGCTACGCGGAGTGCGAGGAGCAGGGCCGGGGGCTGACCCGGGAGGCCCTGGTGGTGCGGGCGCTGCGCGGGCCGGCGGAGCGGGGCTCGGGGGTCCCCTCCCCACGGCCGGGGGGCCGGGGCGGTCTGCGGGGCCCGCGGACGGCGCGGCGCGCGGCGGCCGACCAGCCGTAGCGGGCCGAGACGGCGGGAAGCCCGCCGCCCCCGAGGGGACGACGGGCTTCCACCAGCCTGTGAGGGCTACGCCTGCATCAGCGGGCGTAGTACTCGACGACGAGCTGCTCGTCGCAGATGACCGGGATTTCCTTGCGGTTCGGGTCGCGGTCCAGGCGGAAGGCCAGGGCCTTCAGGTTGACCTGCAGGTAGCGCGGGGTCTCGCCCTCGCCTGCGTAGCCACCCTCACGGGCAACCTGGAACGGGACCTTCTCGCGGCTGCGCTCGCGCACCGTGATGACGTCGTCCGGACGGACGCGGAACGACGGCTTGTCGACCTTGTCGCCGTTGACCTCGATGTGGCCGTGAACGACCATCTGGCGGGCCTGGTAGATGGTGCGGGCGATGCCCGAACGCAGGACCAGGGCGTCGAGGCGACGCTCGAGCTCGACGACCAGCGCCTCGCCCGTCTTGCCTTCGGCCTTCTTGGCGCGGTCGTACGCGCGGGCCATCTGACGCTCAGAGATGTCGTACTGAGCGCGCAGACGCTGCTTCTCCAGCAGACGAACCTTGTAGTCCGAGTTCTGCTTGCGGCCACGGCCGTGCTCGCCCGGCGGGTAGGGGCGGGCCTCGAAGTACTTGACGGCCTTCGGGGTCAGCGCAATGCCGAGGGCACGCGACTTCTTGACCTTGGGTCGCTTCTGGTTCACGTGGAACCTACCTCCATGTAAGTTAGGTGAGGCTTACCTTAGCGAGGAGGACGTAATGTCTCGACCACATGGGATCCCCCTGCCCAGTGCGCATCGAAGTTCAGATCCAAACGAAACAGGATCTGCTTTCGACGACGGTAGGCAAGGTCAGCCGCGTCCCAGGGAAGGCGTTCGGCAGCTCACCGGAGCCGAACGCGTACGAACCCTCGTAGAGTCCAACGCCTCAGTATCCCTCACCCTGCCGGGTGCTCGTGACAGTCACGAGCGGGAGGAGTTCGGGACAGGGGTGCCGGCCGCGCGGACCGTCACCCCGGACGGGGACGTGATTCTCCTGGTTTCCGGGGAATCCGCGGCTGCCAGGGCAGCCGCTCACGCCCAGGACGACGACCTCACCGCCGTGATCGAGATCACGGACGTGGCGCCGGTGTCCGTGCCCCATCGTATCCGAGGCCGCGCCTGGCTCGCCGGGTGGCTGACCGCGGTCCGCGGGGAGGAGCGCGCGGCGTGCGCGGCGCTGCTCGCGGAGCGCAGTCCGGTGGGCGAGCTGCTCGGGACGTCCGAGTCCCTGGACGCCCCGTACAGCGGGCGCCCGGCGTGGATGCTGCTGCGCCTGGAGGTCGGCGAGATCTCGGTGGACGACCTGTGGGGCGCCGAGCACGTGGACCCCGAGGACCTCGCGCGGGCCGAGCCGGACCCGATGACGGCGCACGAGACCGAGCTGCTCCAGCACCTGCACGCGGCGCACGGCGAGCGCCTCGGCGACCTGGGCGGCCTGCTGGGCCCCCGCGGGGCGGACGGCGTCACCGCGGTCCCCCTCGCCCTGGACCGCCTCGGGCTGCGCGTGCGCTTCACCGGCGGCGCCGCGGGCTCCTTCGACGCCCGCTTCGACTTCCCGGAGCCGGTGGCGGACGTCTGCGGCCTGCGCAGGGCGATGCACACCCTGTTCTCGGCGGCCTCGCGCTAGGCCCGAGGGCCCCCTCCGTCCGAGGGGTCCGGGGACGCCGCGGGTCGGTCAGGCGCCGTCGCCGCGGAGCCGCTCCCGGACCTTCTCCACCACGTCGGCGTACCGCGCCTCGGCTCCGTAGCGCGTCGGCTCGTAGTAGCGCTTGCCGTGGATCTCGTCGGGGGCGTACTGCTGGGCGGCGATGGCCCCCGGCACGTCGTGCGGGTACACGTACCCCTGCGCGTGCCCCAGCTTGGCGGCCCCCTTGTAGTGTCCGTCGCGCAGGTGCGCCGGGACGGAGCCCGCCAGCCCGGCCCGTACGTCGGCCAGGGCCGCGCCGATCGCCGTCGTCGCGGTGTTCGACTTCGGGGCCAGCGCCAGCGCGATGGTGGCGTGGGACAGGGTCAGCGCGGCCTCCGGGAAGCCGATCATCGCCACTGCCTGGGCCGCGGCCACCGCGATCGGCAGGGCCGCCGGGTCCGCGAGGCCGATGTCCTCGCTCGCCGAGATCATCAGGCGCCGGGCGATGAACCGCGGGTCCTCCCCCGCGTCGATCATCCGCGCCAGGTAGTGCAGGGCCGCGTCCACGTCGGAGCCCCGGATCGACTTGATCAGGGCGCTCGCCACGTCGTAGTGCTGGTCGCCGTCCCGGTCGTACCGCACCGCCGCCCGGTCGACCGCCTCCTCGACCGTTTCGAGGGTGATCTCCTCTTCGCCCTTGGCGATGGCCGAGCCCGCGCCCGCCTCCAGCGCCGTCAGGGCGCGCCGGGCGTCCCCGCCGGCGATCCGCAGCAGGTGGGCCTCGGCGTCGGCGGGCAGGGTGACCGCCCCGCCGAGGCCGCGCTCCTCGGTCAGCGCCCGGCGCATCAGGGCGCTCAGGTCCTCGTCGGTGAGCGGTTCCAGCGTCAGCAGCAGGGAGCGCGACAGCAGCGGGGAGATGATCGAGAAGTACGGGTTCTCCGTGGTGGCCGCGATCAGCGTCACCCAGCGGTTCTCCACCGCCGGGAGCAGCGAGTCCTGCTGCGCCTTGCTGAACCGGTGGATCTCGTCGAGGAAGAGGACGGTCTCCTTGCCGTAGCCGCCGGCCGCCCGCCGGGCGCCCTCGATGACCGCCCGCACCTCCTTGACACCCGCCGTGATCGCCGACAGCTCCACGAACCGCTTCTGGGTGGCCTGGCTGACCACGTACGCGAGGGTGGTCTTGCCGGTGCCGGGCGGACCCCAGAGGATCACCGACGAGGCCCCGGCCGGCCCGCCCGCGCCCTCGCCGACCAGCCGTCGCAGCGGCGACCCCGGCTTCAGCAGGTGCTGCTGGCCGACGACCTCGTCCAGGGTGCGCGGGCGCATCCGGACGGCGAGCGGAGAGCTCGACGGGTCCTTCTCCTGGCGTTCCTCGGCTGCGGCGGTGAAGAGATCTGGTTCCACACGGGAAGCCTATGCGAGGCCACCGACAGGGCGGCCCGGCTCAGGAGGTCCAGAAGTCCCACCAGCGCGTCAGGATCAGCATGCCGATGATCCCGACGTGCAGGACGGGCAGCACCCAGGTGAACTCGTCGAAGAAGCTCCGGATCGGGCCCGGCGCGGGCAGCAGCCCCGCACGGACGTTGTGCGAGGTCACGTACCAGAACATGACGATCGTGGCGACCCATGCCAGGCAGCACCACAGGCAGAGCGAGTTGATGGTGTACAGGGACTGGTACGTCAGCCAGGCGCAGAAGACGACGCCGAAGAGGGTGCCCGCGTTGAGGGTGAGCCAGTACCAGCGGGAGAACCGGGCCCCGGCCAGCAGGCTCATGCCGACGCAGACCACGACGCCGTAGGCGACCAGTCCGAGCATCGGGTTCGGGAAGCCGAAGACGGCCGCCTGCTCGCTCTTCATGATGTTGCCGCAGGAGACGATCGGGTTCAGGCTGCAGCCCGGCGTGAAGTTCGGGTCCTCCAGCAGCTTGAACTTGTCGATCGTGATCACCCAGGCGGCCAGCAGCCCCGCGGCCCCGGTGATCACCAGCAGCAGGGCCAGCGCCCGGCTGCCGCCGACCGTGGTCCCCGGAGCGGTGTCCGCGTCCGTGTCTCGTGTCGTCATACCGCCCGCTCCGCATCTGCAAGGTCAACAAGCACCGGCCATTGTGCCGTACGGGTCGCTCCGCCCACCGTTCGACGGACATAAGCCGGGAGCACGGCGGCGGGCCCGGGGGAGGTCCCGTACGGGCACTCCCCCGGGCCCGGCCGGGACGTTCCCCCGGGCCCGGCCGCCCGGCGGTGCCCCGTCAGGCCAGGCGGGCCCGGACCGTGGCGACGAGCTCAGCGAGCGGGACGGTGCCCTGCTCGCCGGACTCCATGTCCTTGAGCTGGACGAGACCCTCGGCGAGGTCCCGCTCACCGGCGACCACGGCGAACCGCGCACCCGAGCGGTTCGCGTCCTTCATCGCACCCTTGAGGCCCTTGCCCCCGTAGGAGAAGTCGGCCGCGACGCCCGCCCTGCGGAGCTCGGTGACCTTGCCGAACAGCACCCGCCGGGCCTCCTCGCCCAGGGCCACCGCGAAGACCGAGGTCGCCGCCGGGAGGTCGAGCGCGACACCCTCCGCCTCCAGCGCGAGCACCGTGCGGTCCACGCCCAGCGCCCAGCCCACGGACGGCAGCGCCGGCCCGCCGATCATCTCGGACAGCCCGTCGTAGCGGCCGCCGCCGCCCACCGCGGACTGGGAGCCCAGGCCGTCGTGGACGAACTCGAAGGTGGTCCGGGTGTAGTAGTCCAGCCCGCGCACCAGCTTCTCGTCGTCCTCGAAGACGACGCCGGCCGCCGTCACGAGCGCCCGCACCTCCTCGTGGTACGCCTTGCACGCGTCGCACAGGTAGTCGCGCAGCATCGGCGCGCCGACCAGCTGCTTCTGCACGGACTCCCGCTTGTCGTCGAGGACGCGCAGCGGGTTGATCTCGGCACGGCGGACGGTGTCCTCGTCCAGGTCCAGCCCGCCCAGGAACGACTGCAGCGCCTCCCGGTACACGGGACGGCACTCCTTGTCCCCGAGCGAGTTGAGCAGGATCCGGAAATTGCGCAGGCCCAGCGTGCGGTAGGCCTGGTCGGCCAGGATGATCAGCTCGGCGTCGAGCGCCGGGTCCTCGGCGCCGATCGCCTCGGCGCCGACCTGCGAGAAGTGGCGGTAGCGGCCCTTCTGCGCCCGCTCGTAGCGGTAGTACGAGCCGGAGTACCAGAGCTTGACGGGCAGCAGGCCGGCCTTGTGCAGGTTTCCCTGGAGCGCGGCACGCAGCACGGAGGCGGTGCCCTCGGGGCGCAGGGCGAGCTCGTCGCCGCCCTTCGTGGTGAGGGTGTACATCTCCTTGCTCACGATGTCGGTGGACTCCCCGACGCCGCGGGAGAACAGCTCGACGTTCTCGAAGCCGGGGGTCTCGACGTACCCGTAGCCCGAGTTCCTCAGCGGCGCGGCGATGGCCTCGCGCACCGCGAGGAAGGTCGCGGACCGGGGCGGCAGCAGGTCGTACGTGCCCTTGGGGGCCTGAAAAGTACTCACGAAGCTCTCGTCACATTCCTCGTCGTGGAGCGGCCGTCGGGTCCGCTGCCAGGCCGGCCGCGACCTCCCGCAGGTACGGGTTGGTCGCGCGCTCCCGGCCGATGGTGGTCTGGGGGCCGTGGCCGGACAGCACCACGGTCGAGTCGTCGAGCGGAAGGCACACGCGGCCCAGCGACCGGAGGATCTCGGCGTGGGAGCCGCCGGGCAGGTCGGTGCGTCCGATGGAGCCGGCGAAGAGCAGGTCGCCCGAGAAGAACACCGGCGGGATGTCGGCGAGCTCGGGCATCCTGAACGTCACCGACCCCTTGGTATGGCCCGGCGCGTGCGCGACCGAGAAGTCCATCCCGGCCAGTTTCAGGGCGGCGCCGTCGGTCAGCTCGCGGACGTCGTCCGGCTCGCCCACGGTCAGCTCGCCCATGAGCGGCATCCCGATGGAGCGGCCGAGGGCCTTCTCCGGGTCGCTCATCATGTACCGGTCCTCGGGGTGGATCCAGGCCGGTACGTCGTGTGCTCCGCACACCGGGACCACCGAGGCCACATGATCGATGTGGCCGTGCGTCAGCACGACCGCGACGGGCTTGAGCCGATGCTTCCTCAGCGTCTCCTCGACACCCTCGGAGGCCTGGTGGCCCGGGTCGATGATGACGCACTCCTCGCCGGCGGCGGGGGCGACCACGTAGCAGTTGGTCCCCCAGGCCCCGGCGGGGAACCCGGCAATCAGCACGTTCGTCCCTCAATCGTCGTTTGGTGGGAGGCTGTGGATCGTCAATGTTGCTGCTCAGAGCCTACCGGCGCCGCTCATTACACAGCGAACCCATATACGGTACGGCCTAACCCAGCCCGGACAGTGGTACCAGAGACGCACAAGGAGACGACCCGGTGGTCACGAGCGATCAGCGGCGGCGACAGCTCGCCAGGGAGAAGTACGAGCGCCAGCAGAAGCGGCGGGCCGAGGCGCGGCAGAAGTCCCGCCGGCGCGCGGCCGTGATCGGCGCGGCGGTGGCCGTGGTGGTCGCGACGCTGGTCGGCCTGGTCGTGGGCGGTGTCTTCGACTCGGACAAGAAGGACGAGGCCGCCGACCCGGCCGTCACTCCCTCGTCCTCGCCGACGCCCCAGCAGTCCCCCTCGCCCGAGATGGCGATCGACGCGAAGGCGAAGTACACCTTCGCCCTGAAGACGAGCGCGGGTGACGTCACCTTCGCGATGGACGCGGCGAAGACCCCGCAGACGGTGAACTCCTTCAAGTCGCTCGCCGACAAGGGCTACTTCGACAACACCAAGTGCCACCGGCTGACGACGGGCGGGATCTTCGTGCTCCAGTGCGGCGACCCCCAGGGCACCGGCATGGGCGGCCCGGGCTACACCATCCCGGACGAGAACCTCGACTCCCTCGGCAAGGCCAACGAGCAGGGCCAGGTCGTCTACCCGGCGGGCACGGTGGCGATGGCCAATACCGGCCAGCCCGGCTCGGGCGGCAGCCAGTTCTTCCTCGTCTACAAGGACAGCCCGCTGGCGCCGTCGTACACGCCCTTCGGCACGATCGACGCGGCCGGCCTGAAGGTCCTGGAGGGCGTCGCCAAGGCCGGTACGGCCGACGGCGGCCAGGACGGCGCCCCCAAGACCGAGGTGAAGATCGAGAAGGGCACCGTCACCCGGAACTGACGGGAGCCCGCGACCGTCGGACCGGCCGTCCCCTCCCGTCCGCACGACGAGATTCCGTCGTGCGGGATGCGGACAGCCGACCCGGCGGTCGCCTATGTTGGCGTTGTGCAGGGCGGGCGCTGCCCGCCCCAGGAAACTGTGGACGATGCCCAGGGGGCGAACCCCTCGCAGGCATCAGGTGGAGGAGGCGCTGTGAGCAGCGACCCGTGGGGCCGAGTCGACGAGACGGGCACCGTGTACGTGCGTACTGCCGATGGCGAGAAGGTCGTCGGCTCGTGGCAGGCGGGCACCCCTGAGGAGGCCCTGGCCTATTTCGAGCGCAAGTACGAAGGCCTGGTGGTCGAGATCGGCCTCCTCGAAAAGCGGGTGCGGACCACCGACCTGTCGGCCAAGGACGCGCAGACGGCGATCGACCACCTGCGCACGCAGGTCGACGAGCACCACGCCGTGGGCGACCTCGACGCCCTGCGCGTGCGCCTCGACAAGCTGGTCGCGACCGTGGAGTCGCGGCGCGAGGAGCGCAAGGCCCAGAAGGCCAGGCAGACGGACGAGGCCCGTGCGGCCAAGGACGCGCTGGTCGTCGAGGCCGAGGAGCTGGCGCAGAGCGACCAGTGGCGCAGCGCCGGCGAGCGGCTGCGCGCCCTGGTGGACATCTGGAAGGGCCTGCCGCGCCTGGACCGCAAGTCGGACGACGAGCTGTGGCACCGCTTCTCGCACGCCCGCTCCGCGTTCTCCAAGCGCCGCAAGGCGCACTTCGCCTCGCTGGACGCGCAGCGCGAGGACGCCCGCAAGGTGAAGGAGAAGCTGGTCGCGGAGGCCGAGGCGCTGTCGAAGTCCACCGACTGGGGTCCGACGGCGGCCCGCTACCGCGAACTGATGGCGGACTGGAAGGCCGCGGGCCGTGCGCAGCGCGAGTCCGAGGACGACCTCTGGAACCGGTTCCGGGGCGCGCAGGACGTCTTCTTCGCGGCGCGCAGCGAGGTCTTCGCGGAGCGTGACGCGGAGCAGGTGGAGAACCTGAAGCTGAAGGAGGAGCTGGCCGACGAGGCCGAGAAGCTCGTCCCGGTCACCGACCTGAAGGCGGCGCGTGCCGGGTTCCGCTCCCTCAACGAGCGCTGGGAGGCCATCGGCCACGTGCCGCGGGACGCGCGGCCGAAGGTCGAGGGCCGGATGCAGGCCGTCGAGCGGGCGATCCAGGAGGCCGAGGAAGGCGAGTGGCGCCGCACCAACCCGGAGGCGCGGGCGCGTGCGGCGGGTCTGACGGGCCAGCTCCAGGCGGCCGTCGACAAGCTGCGCGGGCAGATCGACGCCGCGCGCAACGCGGGCAACAACGCCAAGGCCGACAAGCTGGCCCGGGAGTTGGAGGGCCGCCAGGCCCTGCTGGACCAGGCGCTGAAGGGCCTGGAGGAGTTCGGCGGCTGACGCGCGGGAGGTCCGCGAGGACGCACACGTGACGGTGGGCGCCACCCCGAGGGGGTGGCGCCCGCCGTCGTGTCGGAGCGGGGCGGCCCCGGCCCGTTACGGCCTGCGTGCGGACGTCACGCGGTAGACGTCGTAGACGCCCTCCACGCCGCGGACGGCCTTCAGGACGTGTCCGAGGTGCTTGGGATCGCCCATCTCGAAGGTGAACCGCGAAGTGGCCACCCGGTCCCGGGAGGTCTGCACGGCCGCCGAGAGGATGTTGACGTGCTGGTCGGACAGGACGCGCGTGACGTCCGACAGCAGCCGGGACCGGTCGAGCGCCTCGACCTGGATGGCGACCAGGAAGACCGAGGACTGGGTGGGCGCCCACTCGACCTCCAGCATCCGCTCGGGCTCCTGGGAGAGGGAGTCCACGTTGACGCAGTCCGCGCGGTGGACCGACACGCCGCTGCCGCGCGTGACGAAGCCGACGATCGGGTCCCCCGGCACCGGGGTGCAGCAGCGGGCGAGCTTGACCCACACGTCGTCGACGCCCTTGACGACGACGCCCGGGTCCGCGTTCTTGCGCCGGTTGCTGCGGCCGCGGGCGGGCGGGATGGACTCCTCGATGTCCTCGTTGGCCGCCTCCTCGCCGCCGAGGGCCTGGACCAGCTTCTGCACGACGCCCTGCGCGGCGACGTGGCCCTCGCCGATCGCCGCGTACAGCGAGGAGATGTCCGGGTAGCGCATCTCGTGCGCGAGGGTGACGAGCGAGTCCCCGGTCAGGATGCGCTGGATCGGCAGGTTCTGCTTGCGCATGGCCCGCGCGATGGCGTCCTTGCCCTGCTCGATGGCCTCGTCGCGGCGCTCCTTGGAGAACCAGCCGCGGATCTTGTTGCGGGCCCGCGGGGACTTGACGAAGCCCAGCCAGTCCCGGGACGGGCCGGCGCCCTCGGCCTTGGAGGTGAAGACCTCGACCAGGTCGCCGTTGTCGAGCGTGGACTCCAGCGGCACCAGCCGGCCGTTGACCCTGGCCCCTATGGTGCGGTGGCCGACCTCCGTGTGGACGGCGTACGCGAAGTCCACGGGGGTGGCGCCGGCGGGCAGCGCTATCACGTCGCCCTTCGGGGTGAAGACGAAGACCTCGTTGCGGGAGAGGTCGAAGCGCAGCGAGTCGAGGAACTCGCCCGGGTCCTCGGTCTCCTTCTGCCAGTCGAGCAGCTGGCGCAGCCAGGCCATGTCGTTGACGGTGTCCTGGCCGGCGCTGCCCTTCGCGGCCTGCGGGACGTCGGTGCGGACCTTCGAGGTGCCGGCGACGGTCTGCTGCTTGTACTTCCAGTGCGCGGCGATGCCGTACTCGGCGCGGCGGTGCATGTCGAAGGTGCGGATCTGCAGCTCGACGGGCTTGCCGCTGGGCCCGATGACCGTCGTGTGAAGCGACTGGTACATGTTGAACTTGGGCATCGCGATGTAGTCCTTGAACCGGCCGGGGACCGGATTCCATCGCGCGTGGACGGTGCCGAGGGCGGCGTAGCAGTCCCGGACGGTGTCCACGAGGACGCGGATGCCGACCAGGTCGTAGATCTCCGCGAAGTCGCGGCCGCGGACGATCATCTTCTGGTAGACGCTGTAGTAGTGCTTGGGCCTGCCGGTGACGGTGGCCTTGATCCGGGCGGCCCGCAGGTCGGTCTGGACCTCGTCGGTGACGACGGCGAGGTACTCGTCCCGCTTGGGCGCGCGCTCGGCCACCAGGCGGACGATCTCGTCGTACATCTTCGGGTAGAGGATCGCGAAGGCGAGGTCCTCGAGCTCCCACTTGATGGTGTTCATGCCCAGCCGGTGTGCCAGCGGGGCGTAGATCTCAAGGGTCTCGCGGGCCTTCTTCTCCTGCTTCTCGCGCTTGAGGTAGCGCATGGTGCGCATGTTGTGCAGCCGGTCGGCGAGCTTGATGACCAGGACGCGCGGGTCCTTGGCCATGGCCACGACCATCTTGCGCACGGTCTCGGCTTGGGCTGCCTCGCCGAACTTGACCCGGTCCAGCTTGGTGACGCCGTCGACGAGCAGGGCCACCGCGTCGCCGAAGTCCCGGCGCAGGTCCTCCAGGCCGTACTCGGTGTCCTCGACGGTGTCGTGCAGCAGGCCGGCCATGAGGGTGGCGGGGTCCATGCCGAGCTCGGCCAGGATGGTGGTCACCGCGAGCGGGTGCGTGATGTACGGGTCGCCGCTCTTGCGCTTCTGGCCGCGGTGCCAGCGCTCGGCGACCTGGTAGGCCTGTTCGAGCTGGCGCAGCGTCGACGTCTCGATCTTCGGGTCGTTGCCGCGGACTATGCGCAGGAGGGGTTCCAGGACCGGGTTGTACGTGGTGGAACGCTGGACGCCGAGCCGCGCGAGGCGGGCGCGGACCCGGTTGGAGGACCCGGCCGACTTCGCCGGCGCGGGCTTGACCGGCGGGGCCGGCGGGGGCGTGGCGGCGGGCGCCGCGGCCGGCTCGGCCTGCGGGTCGGGCTGCGCGGCGGAGAGTGGCTGGACCTCGTCTGGCAAGAGCGCTCCTCTGGGGGTCCCCCCGGACGGCGTCCGGGGGACGATCCGGTGCCCCGGTCAGGTCCGGATAACCCATGGTAGCGAGCGTTGCGCCGACCCGTTCCCCGAGCCCGCGGCCGGGCGCCGGGCCCGGGGACGCGAAAGCGGCGGGCACCCGGGGGAACCCGGACGCCCGCCGCTCGGCACGCGGTGGTCAGACGACGATCAGCGCGTCCAGCGGAGCCCCCGCGAGGGCGTCCGCCAGCCGCTCGCGGCCCGGGAGGAACGACAGCTCCATCAGGACCGCCACCCCGGCGACCTCGGCCCCGGCCCGCCGGATCAGCGAGAGCGAGGCACCCGCGGTACCGCCGGTGGCCAGCACGTCGTCGATGACCATGACCCGGTCACCGGCCGACAGGTCCTCCGCGTGGACCTCGATCTCCGCGGTCCCGTACTCCAGCTCGTACGCCTGCGCGAGCGTGGCGCCCGGCAGCTTTCCGGCCTTGCGGACCGGCACGAAGCCGATCCCGGCCTGCACGGCCACCGGAGCCGCCAGGATGAATCCCCGCGCCTCCAGTCCGACGATCTTCGTCGCGCCGTACTCCCGGGCCAGCTCCACCAGCGTGTCCGTCAGCGCGGCGAACGCCTTCGGGTCGGCCAGCAGCGGGGTGATGTCCTTGAACACCACCCCGGCCTTCGGGTAGTCCGGTACGTCCTTGATCCGGCTGAGCAGCAGCCCGCGCACGTCATCGGTGAGCGGCCCGGTCATCGGCGCCGGCCCGCACGGCCCTGGCCCACGACCTGCGGCCCGTCCTCGGCGCCGGGCCCGTCGTCCGCGGGGTCGTCCTTCGCCGAGCCCGCGCGCTTGGCGAGCACCCGCTTCTTCAGGGCCTTCATCGCCGGCTCGCGCTCCTTGAGGTCGACGACCAGCGGGGTCGCGATGAAGATCGAGGAGTACGCACCGGCCGCGAGGCCGACGAACAGCGACAGCGAGATGTCGTTCAGCATGCCGGCGCCCAGGAAGCCGCCGCCGATGAAGAGCAGGGCCCCGACCGGGAGCAGCGCCACGACGGTGGTGTTGATCGAGCGGACCAGGGTGCCGTTGATGCTGCGGTTGGCGATCTCGCTGTACGTGTAGCGGGTCTGCTTGGTGATGTCCTTCGAGCCCTCCTTGAGACCGTCGAAGACGACGACGGTGTCGTAGAGGGAGTAGCCGAGGATCGTCAGCAGGCCGATGACGGTACCCGGGGTGACCTCGAAGCCGACCAGCGCGTAGACGCCGACCGTGATCGTGAGGTCGTGGATCAGGGCGATCAGGGCCGCGACGGCCATCCGCCACTCGAAGGCGATGGCCAGGTAGATCACCACGAGGACCATGAAGACGGCGAGGCCGGTCCAGGCCTTGTTCGCGATCTGCTCGCCCCAGCTGGGGCCGACCAGGTCCGCGTTGATCTCGGCCTCGTTCACCTTGAAGTCGGTGGCGAGCTGCTTCTTGACGTCCGACGCCGCCTCGGGGGACAGGCTGGAGATCTGGATCCGCAGGCCGCCGGTGCCGAGCTCCTGGACGATCGCGTCGTGGCCCGAGGCCTTCTCCGCGTCCTCCGTGGCCTTGGCGACCGAGACGCCGGTCTTCGGGGTGGTGAAGACGGCACCGCCCTTGAACTCGATGCCCATGTTGAGGCCCTGGACGGCCAGGGCGACGATCGCCGTGATGGTGATCAGGATGGATACGCCGTACCAGAGAAAACGCTTGCCGACGAAGTCGTAGCCGACCTCACCGCGGTACAGCCTGGCGCCGAGAGCTCCCAGCTTCGACATCTCTCACGCCTCCTTTGCGTCGACGGGGGCGGGTGCGGCACCGGTACGACGGGCCCGGCGCAGCGGCGGCTTGGCGCCGAGCCGCTTCGGGTCCAGTCCGGACCACGGGTGGCCGCTGGAGAAGAACTTCGTGCGCGCCAGGAGCGTCATGACCGGCTTGGTGAAGAGGAACACCACGACCACGTCGAGCAGGGTGGTCAGACCGAGGGTGAAGGCGAAGCCCTGCACCTTGCCGACGGTGACGATGAAGAGCACCGCGGCCGCCAGGAACGACACGAAGTCGGAGACCAGGATGGTGCGCCGGGCACGGGGCCAGGCGCGCTCGACGGCCGGACGCAGGGTCCGGCCCTCGCGGATCTCGTCGCGGATGCGTTCGAAGTAGACGATGAACGAGTCCGCCGTGATGCCGATGGCGACGATCGCACCGCAGACGGCGGGCAGGTTCAGCGCGAACCCGATGCCCTTTCCGAGCAGCGCCATGATCGTGTAGGTGAGGACCGCGGACACCAGGAGGCTGATGATCGCGATGAACGCCAGGCCGCGGTAGTACACCAGCAGGTAGATCACCACGAGGAGCATGCCGATGGCTCCGGCGATCAGGCCGGCGCGCAGCTGCTCGCCGCCGAGGGCGGCGGTGACGGTGGTGACGCTGTCCTCGCTGAAGGAGAGCGGCAGGGCGCCGTACGAGAGCATGTTGCCCAGGTCCTGCGCGGACTGCTGGGTGAAGCCGCCGGAGATCTGGGCGTTGCCGCCCATGATCGCGGTGCTCACGGACGGGTCGGAGACGACCTCTCCGTCCAGCACGATCGCGAACTGGTTCTGCGGGGACTGCTTCGCCGAGAGCTCGCCGGTGACCTTCGCGAACGCGTCGGTGCCGCGGTCGTTGAAGTCCATCGTGACGATCCATCCACCCTGCTGCGGGTCGATGACGCCCTTGGCGCTCTTGACGTCCTTGCCCTCGACGGCGGCCGGGCCCAGGACCCACTTGCCCCAGGCGGTGCCGCGCTGGCCGCAGGCGAGCGTCGGCTCCTCGGGCTTGACGCCCTTGCCGACGGTGGCGCGCTGCGCCTCGTCGGTGCAGTCGAGCGCGGCGAACTTGGCCTGGAGGTCGGCCGCCGCGGCTTCCTCACCGGTGGGCGGGGCGGACGCGGAGGGCGACGGCGCCTTGTTGTCGTCTGCCTTCTTCGACTCGCTCGCCGAGGGCGAGGGAGTGGGGGTGGCGGCCGGGGCCTTGAGGGCCTCACTGAGCGCGCGGCCCTGGGAAGTGGCGCTGGACGACGGGGTGGCCGACGGGGACTTGTTGCCGTCCTCGGCCTTGGGAGCACCGGAGCCGCTGGCGGACGGGCTCGGGCTCTGGGTGCCCTCGGGAGCGGCGGGGGCGCCGTCCGCGAAGGCGATGACCGGGCGGAAGTAGAGCTGAGCGGTCGTACCGACCTGCTCGCGCGCCTGCTTCTCGTTCATCCCCTTGGGGATGTTGACGATGATGTGGTCTTTGCCCTGGGTCTGGACCTCGGCCTCGGACACGCCGAGACCGTTGACACGGCGCTCGATGATGCCGACCGCCGTCGCCATGTTCGTCGGGTTGACGGCGTTCTCTTTACCGGGCTCGCTCTTGGCCTTGAGCGTGATGCTCGTGCCGCCGGCGAGGTCGATGCCGAGCCGGGGAGTCGTCTGACCAGTGAGGAACATCCCCGCGGTGAGCGCCACCATCGCGATCAGGATGAGGGCCAGGGCGCGCCCCGGCCTCCCCTGAGCCCCCGTGGGCCGCCGGCCCTTCTTCGGTGCTGCCACCTTGTCGTTTCTCCCTGTCCAACCGTCCCGCGCCGGGTCAGCGCGCGGACGGCCACGAAATGTGTGGTGGGGACCCCTGCCCCCCGCAGAAGTGGGTCACTGACCGGGACCGCGACGGCCGCCGGTCAGGCGCCCCCGCGGTCCCCGGCCGCGCGCTACTTCGCGCCGGCCTCGCCGTCGGTCTTGCCGTCGCTCTTGCCGTCCTCGGGCTCGTCCCCGGGGGTGTCCTTCTTGCCCAGGTCGAGCTTGGGAGCCTCGTCCCCGCCCTTCTCGTCCTTGGTGAGGTCGGCCTTGGGGGCCTCGGTCAGCGAGGACGCGTCGTCGGGGACGACCGGCGTGTCGCTCTCGGGCACCTCGCTGACGCCGTGGACGATGCGGTTGTACTCCTCGTCGTCGAGGACGGCGCCGATGGAGTTCTTGGCGTACACGGCGTGGACGCCGGGAGCCACCTCGAGGGTGACGGTGTCTTCGCCGAGCTCCTTCACCGTGGCGTACATGCCGCCGATGGTGCGGACCCCGGTGCCGGGCGTCATTTCGTTGCGCATCGCGACCGCCGCCTGCTGCTTCTTCTTGGCGGAGCGGGTCATCAGGAACATGGCCCCGATGAGCACGATGAACGGGAGGAGTGTCACGAGATTCACGGGACGGAGATCCTTCGCACGACCGCACGCGGACGGCGGCCTTTTTACGGGGGGTGGGCATACCGACCCGAAGGGTCGGCATCGGCGGAGTCTAGGCGAGTCCGCACCGATGGAACAACGCCCAGCATGGCATCGCAGTTCCTGAGGGGGCGAACCTCCGCGCCGTCAGGCCCCGAACAAGCCCTGTTGTCCGCTTGATCCTCCCACGCCGTGCTGCGGCGGGACGAGCCCCAGGTGAGCCCATGCGGCGGGGGTCGCCACCCGCCCCCTGGGAGTGCGCGCCAGCAGGCCCTCGCGGACCAGGAAGGGCTCCGCGACCTCCTCCACGGTCTCCCGCTCCTCGCCGACGGCCACGGCGAGCGTGGACAGCCCCACGGGGCCGCCGCCGAACAGCTTGAGCAGGGCCTCCAGCACCGCCCGGTCGAGCCGGTCGAGCCCGCGCGCGTCCACCTCGTACACCTGGAGGGCGGTACCGGCCACCTCCCGGTTGATCACACCGTCGGCCCGTACCTGCGCGTAGTCGCGGACCCGGCGCAGCAGGCGGTTCGCGATGCGCGGGGTGCCGCGGGAGCGGCCGGCGATCTCGGCGGCGCCCGCGGTGTCGATCTCCACGTCGAGGAGGCGGGCGGAGCGGTGGATGACGCGCTCCAGCTCCTCGGGGTTGTAGAACTCCATGTGCCCGGTGAAGCCGAAGCGGTCGCGCAGGGGCGGGGGCAGCAGGCCGGCCCGGGTGGTGGCCCCGACGAGGGTGAAGGGGGGCAGCTCCAGCGGGATCGCGGTGGCCCCGGGGCCCTTGCCGACGATCACGTCGACGCGGAAGTCCTCCATGGCCATGTAGAGCATCTCCTCGGCGGGCCGGGACATGCGGTGGATCTCGTCGAGGAAGAGCACCTCCCCCTCCTGGAGGGAGGAGAGGATGGCGGCGAGGTCGCCGGCGTGCTGGATGGCGGGACCCGAGGTGATCCGGATGGGGGCGCCCATCTCGGCCGCGATGATCATCGACAGGGTGGTCTTGCCGAGGCCGGGCGCCCCGGACAGCAGGACGTGGTCGGCGGTGGCCCCGCGCTGGCGGGCCGCCTTGAGGACGAGGTCCAGCTGCTGGCGGACCTTCTCCTGGCCGACGAACTCGCCGAGGTCCTTGGGCCGCAGCGCGGCCTCGACGGCGGTGTCCTCGCCGTCGGCCGCGGCGGCGACGATGCGCGCCTCTTCCTCGGCGGTGGTCTCGTCGTCCCAGTTCACGGTGTCAGTCTGCCTTCTCGGTGGTGGAGCGGGTGGTCGGTCCCTGCGGGTGCGGCCCCGCGGCGCGGCCGGGCCCGCCCGGCCCCGCCCGGCCCCGTCCCGTCCCGTGCGCACGCGGGTGCGGGGGGCGGGGCAAGGGACCCCTCGGCGGTGGTCAGCGGGCCCGGTTCAGGGTCTGGAGGGCGGCCCGCAGGAGCTGCGGCACCGGGGCCGGTCCGCCGGCGGCGATGGCCTCCTCGGCCTGCGGGGTCACCGCGGAGACCGCCTCCTCCGCCTCGCGGGAGGCGTAGCCCAGCCCGATCAGCGCCGCGGCGAGCTGCTCGGTCCAGGGCGCGGGACCGGTGGCGGCCGCCCGCTGGGCACCGACGAGGCCGCCGGCCCCCAGCGGGGCGCCCAGCTTGTCCTTCAGGTCCAGCAGCAGTTTCTGGGCACCCTTCTTGCCGATGCCGGGCACCGCCGTCAGGGCCTTCTCGTCCCCGGTCGCCACGGCCCCGCGCAGCGCGTCCGGGCTGTGGACGCCGAGCATCGCCTGGGCCAGCCGCGGACCGACCCCGCTCGCGGTCTGGAGCAGCTCGAAGACCTGCCGCTCGTCGTCGTCGGCGAATCCGTACAGGGTGAGCGAGTCCTCCCGTACGACCAGGGAGGTGGCCAGCCGGGCCGGCTCGCCGGTCCGCAGCCCGGCGATCGTGTTCGGCGTGCAGTGCACGGCCATCCCCACTCCCCCGACCTCGATCACGGCGAGGGCGGGGGTGAGCGCGGCGACCGGGCCGCTGACGAAGGCGATCATCGGGTACGGCCTTTCGAGGCGTGCAGGGCGACCGCCTGCTGGAGGCGGTTCTGGGCGGGGGCCCGCCAGATGTGGCAGATGGCGAGGGCGAGGGCGTCGGCGGCGTCGGCGGGCTTCGGCGGTTCGGCGAGCCGCAGCAGGCGGGTGACCATCGCGCCGACCTGGGCCTTGTCGGCCCGCCCGCTGCCGGTGACGGCGGCCTTGACCTCGCTCGGGGTGTGCAGGGCGACGGGGATACCGCGGCGGGCGGCGCACAGCATGGCCACGGCGCTCGCCTGGGCGGTGCCCATCACGGTGCTGACGTTGTGCTGGCTGAACACCCGCTCCACGGCGACGACTTCCGGGCGGTGGGCGTCGAGCCACTCCTCGATGCCCTGCTCGATGGCGACGAGCCGGCTGCCCAGAGCGGCATCGGCGGGCGTCCGTACGACCCCCACCGCGAGCATGGCCAGGGGACGGCCGGCGACACCCTCGACGACGCCGACACCGCACCGCGTCAGCCCCGGGTCCACACCGAGTACGCGCACCCCGCCCCCTGTTCCGTTCGATCGCCCGTCCGTGTGCGTGCAGGCTATCCGGCGCCACTGACATCGCGCACAACGCGACGGCGGGCCGCCGGGGTGTGTCCCCGTCGGCCCGCCGTTCGAATGCCGCGTGGTGGAGGCGTTACGCGTCGACCTTCTCCATGACCTCGTCCGAGACGTCGAAGTTGGCGAAGACGTTCTGCACGTCGTCGCTGTCCTCCAGCGCGTCGATCAGCTTGAAGATCTTGCGCGCGCCCTCCTCGTCCAGCTCGACCTGCATGGTCGGCAGGAAGTTGGAGTCGGCCGAGTCGTAGTCGATGCCCGCCTGCTGGAGCGCGGTGCGGACCGCGACCATGTCGGTGGCCTCGCTGATGATCTCGAAGCTCTCACCGAGGTCGTTGACCTCCTCGGCGCCGGCTTCGAGCACCGTCTCCAGGACGTCGTCCTCGGACAGCTCGCCCTTGGGCAGGAGGACGACGCCCTTGCGGTTGAACAGGTACGAGACCGAGCCCGGGTCGGCCATCGAGCCGCCGTTGCGGGTCATCGCGACACGCACGTCGGACGCGGCACGGTTGCGGTTGTCGGTGAGGCACTCGATGAGCACCGCGACGCCGTTCGGGCCGTAGCCTTCGTACATGATCGTCTCGTAGTCGGCGCCGCCGGCCTCCAGGCCGCCGCCGCGCTTGACCGCGGAGTCGATGTTCTTGTTCGGAACCGAGCTCTTCTTGGCCTTCTGGATGGCGTCGAAGAGCGTCGGGTTGCCGTCGATGTCGGCGCCGCCCATCCGGGCCGCGACCTCGATGTTCTTGATCAGCTTCGCGAAGAGCTTGCCGCGCTTGGCGTCGACCACGGCCTTCTTGTGCTTCGTCGTAGCCCATTTAGAGTGGCCGGACATCTGCCTGTCTCCTTCGCGTCACCAACAGTGTTCGCTCAGATCCTACCGGGACGCCGTTACAGCCCCGCGCGCACCATGTCGACGAAGTACGCGTGCACCCGGTCGTCGCCGGTCAGCTCGGGGTGGAACGAGGTCGCCAGGACGCTGCCCTGCCGCACGGCGACCGTGTGGCCGTCGTACGTGGCGAGGACCTCGGCGGCGGCGCCGACGGACTCGACCCAGGGGGCGCGGATGAAGACGCCCTCGACCGGCCCGCCCGCTATGCCCGCGAACTCGACCTTCGCCTCGAAGGACTCGTTCTGCCGGCCGAAGGCGTTGCGGCGGACGATCATGTCGATCCCGCCCAGCGTCTCCTGGTCCTCACGGCCGTCCAGGAGCTTGTCCGCCAGCATGATCATGCCGGCGCAGGTCCCGTAGACGGGCATGCCGCCGCGGACGCGCTCGCGCAGCGGCTCCAGCATGCCGAACAGCACGGCGAGCTTCGACATGGTCGTGGACTCGCCGCCGGGGATCACCAGGGCGTCGACCTCGGCGAGCTCCTCGGGACGCCGGACCGGCCTGGCCACGGCGTCCGCCGCGGCCAGGGCGATCAGGTGCTCCCGTACGTCGCCCTGGAGGGCCAGGACACCGATCACGGGGGTGTGGGTCATGTCCGGTTACCAGCCGCGGTTGGCGTAGCGCTCGGCCTCGGGGAGGGTGTCGCAGTTGATGCCGACCATGGCCTCGCCCAGGTTGCGGGAGGCGTCCGCGATGATCTTCGGGTCGTCGAAGAAGGTGGTGGCCTTCACGATGGCGGCGGCGCGCTTGGCCGGGTCGCCCGACTTGAAGATGCCGGAGCCGACGAAGACGCCCTCGGCGCCGAGCTGGCGCATCAGCGCGGCGTCGGCCGGGGTGGCGACGCCACCGGCGGAGAACAGCACGACCGGGAGCTTGCCGAGCTCGGCGACCTCCTTGACCAGCTCGTACGGGGCGCGCAGGTCCTTGGCGGCGGCGAACAGCTCGTTGTTGTCGTAGCCGCGCAGGCGGGCGATCTCGTTCTTGATCTGGCGCAGGTGGCGGACGGCCTCGACGACGTTGCCGGTGCCGGCCTCACCCTTGGAGCGGATCATGGCCGCGCCTTCGGCGATGCGGCGCAGGGCCTCGCCCAGGTTGGTGGCGCCACAGACGAAGGGGGTGGTGAACGCCCACTTGTCGGAGTGGTTGACCTCGTCGGCCGGGGTCAGGACCTCGGACTCGTCGATGTAGTCGACGCCGAGGGACTGGAGCACCTGGGCCTCGACGAAGTGGCCGATGCGGGACTTGGCCATGACGGGGATCGAGACGGCCTCGATGATCTCTTCGATCATGTTGGGGTCGGACATGCGGGCCACCCCGCCGTCCTTGCGGATGTCGGCGGGGACCCGCTCCAGGGCCATGACGGCCACGGCGCCGGCGTCCTCGGCGATCTTCGCCTGCTCGGCGTTGACCACGTCCATGATCACGCCGCCCTTGAGCTGCTCGGCCATGCCGCGCTTCACGCGCGAGGTGCCGATCGCCGACTCGGCGGACTGGGGGGAGGTGGGAAGCGTGCTCACGGATTGACCTCACTCGAAGGGGAAGACGCAACTACTACACGACTGAGAAAACCCCACCGACCAGTCCACAGCAAGGGCCAATGTGTAGCCGGTGGCTCCTCGACTTGTCCGCTGCGGCCCTGGACCGCTCCCCGACGGGTCCCTGCTGGGCCCTGTCGGTCGAAGTCCCGCCCGGCCCTACGTTGACGACAGGACCTAGACCGGCCGGTCCGCGAGATCGGCGGGGGGCTCGTCGTCCATTTCGAAGGCGAGCGGGAAGGGCGCGTGCCCCGCCAGCCTGAACCAGCGGACCTTGCGGTGCCTGCGCAGGGCGCGGGCGGCGCGTACGGAGTCGTTGTGGAAGCGCCGCGCCATGGGCACCCGGCGCACGGCCGCGGCGAGCTCCTCGGTGGCCTCGGCCCCGCCGGGTGCGGCCTTGAGCACCTCGACCTGGTCGACGTCGGCGAAGACGGCCCGCAGTGCCTGGCTGAGCTCGCTCTCGGCGACCTCCCGGTGCTCCTCCTCGGCCTGCCGGGCGGCGTGCGCGGCCTCGTACAGCACCAGGGAGGAGGCGGGGTCGAGCACGCCGGAGGTGGAGACCTCCACGACGACGGAGGCCCGCCGTACGAGCTGTGCGTCGAGCGCCGCCCGCGCGGCGTCCATCCGCGAGTGGAGCCGGTCCAGACGGCCCGCCGTCCAGCTGAGGTGGACACCGACCACGGCGAGCGCCAGGGCGATCCAGACAAGGTTTTCGATCACGGGCGGCGACTCTACCGGCCCCCGCCCCGCCCACGGTCAGCCCCCGGGGGCGCTACGGCGGGCCCGCCGGGCCCCCGTGGCCGGTCCGGGCCGCGCCCCCGGCCGTCGCGGGAGTGCCGGCCCGTCGCGGGAGTGCCGGCCGGGCCCGGCCGCGCCCGCGGCGCGGCCCTCACGCGTCCCGGGAGAGGCCCAGCCTGGTGCGCAGGGGGACACGTTCGTCCGCGGCCACCGCCGCCGCGCCGTCCGTCACCGTCTCGTAGACCGCGAGGATGTCGGCTCCGACCGTCGCCCAGTCGAAGCGGCGTACGTGGGCCGAGCCGCGGGCGCTGAGCTCGGCGCGCCGGGCCGGGTCCCGCAGGAGGGCGATCGCGCCGGCCGCGAGGGCGTCGGCGTTCTCGTTGGCGAAGAGGTCGCCCGCCCCGCCCTGGTCCAGGACCTGCGCGAAGGCGTCCAGGTCCGAAGCCAGCACCGCGGCGCCCGCCGACAGGGCCTCGACGAGGATGATGCCGAAGCTCTCGCCGCCCGTGTTGGGGGCCACGTACACGTCCACGCTGCGCAGCAGCCGCGCCTTGTCCTCGTCCGAGACCATGCCGAGGAACTCCACCCGGGACCGGAGGTCCGCCGGGAGCGTCGCCACGGCCTCCTCCTCGTCGCCCCGGCCGGCGACCAGCAGCCGTACGTCCGGGCAGGCCTCCACGATCTTGGGGAAGGCCGCCATCAGCACCGGCAGCCCCTTGCGGGGCTCGTCGATGCGGCCGATGAAGCCGAGGGTCCGGCCGCCCCACTCGGGCTTGGGTTCGGCCTTCGCGAAGAAGTCCACGTCGACCCCGTTCGGGATGACCACCGCGTCCCCGCCCAGGTGCTCCACCAGGGTGCGCCGCGCGTACTCGCTCACCGCGATCCGCGCGCTGATCTTCTCCAGCGCCGGCTGGAGGATCGGGTACGCCGCGATCATCGCCCGCGAGCGCGGGTTCGAGGTGTGGAAGGTGGCGACGATCGGTCCCTGCGCCGCCCAGCAGGCCAGCAGGCCCAGCGAGGGCGAGGCGGGCTCGTGGATGTGGATCACGTCGAAGACCCCGTCGTGCAGCCAGCGGCGCACGCGGGCGGCCGAGAGGAAGCCGAAGTTCAGCCGCGCCACCGACCCGTTGTACGGCACCGGCACCGCCCGTCCCGCCGAGACCACGTACGGCGGCAGCGGGGTCTCGTCGTCGGCCGGGGCCAGGACGGACACCTCGTGGCCCAGGCGGATCAGGTGGTCGGCCAGGTCGCGGATGTGGAACTGGACGCCTCCGGGCACGTCCCACGAGTACGGGCACACGATGCCGATCTTCACTACGGGCGCTCCTCCAGGTCGTCGAGCCACAGCCGCTGCAGCATGTGCCAGTCCTCCGGGTGCTCGGCGATGCCCAGGGCGAAGGCGTCGGCGACCGCCTGGGTCATGGCCCGGGCCTTCTCGGGCCGGGTGCCGGTCCCGGGCACCTCCACCGCGGGGTGGATCCGGCCGTACATCTGCGGCGTCTCGCCGTAGTACAGCGTCGCCGGGAGCAGCACCGCGCCCGTCTGCTGGGCCAGCAGGGCCGGCCCGGCCGGCATCCGCGCCGTGGAGCCGAAGAAGTCCACCTCGACCCCGGAGGCCGACAGGTCCCGGTCGGCGACCAGGCAGACCAGGCCGCCGGAGCGGAGCCGGCGGGCGAGCGTGCCGAAGGCGGAGCCGCCGCTGTGGGGCAGGACCTCCATGCCCAGGCTCTCCCGGTAGGCCACGAACCGGTCGTAGAGGGACTCGGGCTTGAGGCGCTCGGCGACCGTGGTGAAGGGCACCCCGAGGTGGCCGGTGGCCCAGGCCCCGGCGAGGTCCCAGTTGGCGAGGTGCGGCAGGGCCACGACGACCCCGCGCCCGGAGGCGAGGGCCTCGCGCAGGATGTGGTCGTCCTTCATCTGCACGTCCGTGCCGAACCGCTGCGGGTCCATCGTCGGCAGCCGGAAGGACTCCATCCAGTACCGCATGTAGGAGCGCATCCCCGCCCGCGACAGCTCGCGCAGCCGCTCCGGGCCGGCGTCGGGCACCACCCGCGCCAGGTTCGACTCCAGCCGCAGCACGCTCTTGCCGCGGCGCTTCCACGCGAAGTCGGCGATGCGGCGGCCCAAGGCCACCGCGGCCGGCTCCGGGAGCTTCTTGACCCCGGCCCAGCCCAGCCCGTACAGCCGGTCGACCAGCTTGTCCTGTGCGGCGCCCATCAGGCGGCGCCCCCTTCCGCCGACGCCGCGGCGTCGGCCTCGGCCGCCTCGCGGCGCACGGTGACCACCCGCTGGATCAGCGTGACGAGCGAGCCCGCCGCGACGATCCACAGGGCGACCGGGAGCAGGACGCCGATCCAGGACGGCGCCCCGAAGACCTGCAGGCCGGAGAGGCCGGCCGCGACCAGCGAGATCACCAGGCGCTCGGCGCGCTCGATGAGCCCGTTGACGGCCACCGGCAGCCCGATCGACTCGCCGCGGGCCTTGGTGTACGAGACCACCTGGCCGCTGGCCAGGCAGAAGATCGCGACCGCGCACAGGGCGTTGTCGTTCCCGGAGCCCGCGTACCAGAGCGCGAGCCCGCCGAAGATCGCCGCGTCGGCGACCCGGTCGAGGGTCGAGTCGAGGAACGCGCCCCACCGGCTGGAGAGGCCGGCCTGGCGGGCCATGTTCCCGTCCACCAGGTCGGAGAAGACGAAGAGGGTGATGGTGATCGTGCCCCAGAAGAACTCGCCCCGGGGGAAGAAGACCAGCGCTCCCACCACCACTCCGGCCGTGCCGATCAGGGTGACCGCGTCCGGGCTCACCCCCCGCCGGAGCAGAAAAGCGGCGAATGGCGTGAGAACACGCGTGAAGAATGCACGCGCGTACTTGTTCAGCATGGCCTTCCCGGAGGGTCGCTGGGCCGCACGGCCACCACGGCCACCGGCTGGCCCATCGTAGCCAGCACGCCGCGCCCCGGGCGCCGCGCACCCACCGGTTCGGGCCATGTGGGCCGTACTTCATCCCCCCCGCGCCCTCCCGTCGTGCCGCCGGCACGTGCCCGGCACGACGTATGGACGCGGTGTGACACCGGTGCAAAGCTCGAAGGACCCCGTTTCCCTCCTCACCGTCACCACCGGGAGGCACGAACACCATGGGAGCCACATCACACCAATCCGGAGCCGCCGGCAGGGCACCGACGGCCGACCGCCCCGCCTCCGTACGGAACGTCGTGCTGGTCGGCCACAGCGGGTCCGGCAAGACCACACTGGTCGAAGCCCTGGCCCTGACCGCCGGAGCCGTGAACCGGGCCGGCCGGGTCGAGGACGGCGCCACCGTCTCCGACTACGACGAGATCGAGCACCGCAGGCAGCGCTCCGTCCAGCTGTCCCTCGTCCCCGTCGAATGGGGCGGAATCAAGGTCAACATCCTGGACACCCCGGGATACGCCGACTTCGTCGGAGAGCTCAGGGCCGGTCTGCGCGCCGCGGACGCGGCCCTCTTCGTCGTCTCGGCCGCCGACGGCGCCGAGGGCCTCTCCGGGGCCACCCGCGCGGTCTGGGACGAGTGCGAGGCCGTCGGGATGCCCCGCGCCATCGTCGTCACCCACCTGGAGGCCGCCCGCGCCGACTACGCCGCGATGGCCGCCGTCTGCGGCGACACCTTCGGCGCCGAGGACCCCGACGCCGTCATCCCGCTGTACCTGCCCCTGTACGGCCCCGCCGCCCCCGACGGCCGCGCCCCCGTCACCGGGCTCCTCGGCCTCCTCTCGCAGCGGGTGTACGACTACGCCTCCGGCGAGCGCGCCGAGCGGGAACCGGACCCGGCCGAGCTCGCCCTCATCGCCGGGGCCCGCGCCCGCCTCATCGAGGGGATCATCGCCGAGAGCGAGGACGAGAGCCTCATGGACCGCTACCTCGGCGGCGAGGACATCGACCTCAAGACCCTCGTGGACGACCTGGAGCGCGCCGTCGCGCGCGGCACCTTCCACCCCGTCCTCATGGCCGCCCCCGCCGCAGACGGCGCGCGCCAGGGCCTGGGCACCGTGGAGCTCCTCGAACTGGTCACCGGCGGCTTCCCGAGCCCGCTGGAGCGGGCCTCCGTCGGGGTCACCGCCCCGGACGGCTCCGCCTGCCCCGATGTCGTCTGCGACCCCGACGGCCCCCTCGTCGCCGAGGTCGTCAAGACCTCTTCGGACCCCTACGTGGGCCGGGTCTCCCTCGTCCGCGTCTTCTCCGGCACCCTGCGCCCCGAGGAGACCGTCCACGTCTGCGGGCACGGGCTCGCGGAGCGCGGCCACGCGGACCACGACGTGGACGAGCGGACCGGCACTCTCACCTCCCCCTTCGGCAAGCAGCAGCGCCCCCTGACCCGCTGCATCGCGGGCGACCTCGCCTGCGTGGCGAAGCTGACCCGCGCGGAGACCGGCGACACCCTCTCCGCCAAGGACCACCCGCTGCTCATGGAGCCGTGGGCGATGCCCGACCCGCTGCTCCCCCTCGCCATCGAGGCCCACAGCAAGGCCGACGAGGACAAGCTCTCCCAGGGCCTGGCCCGCCTCGTCGCCGAGGACCCCACGATGCGGCTGGAGCAGAACCAGCACACCCGCCAGCTCGTCCTGTGGTCCCTCGGCGAGGCCCACCAGGACCTCGCCCTGGAGCGGCTGCGCACCCGCTACGGCGTCCGGGTCGACCCGGTCCCGCACCGGGTCAGCCTGCGCGAGACCTTCGGGGCCAAGGCCTCCGGCCGCGGGCGGCACGTCAAACAGTCCGGCGGCCACGGGCAGTTCGCCATCTGCGAGATCGAGGTCGAGCCGCTCCCGCCGGGCAGTGGCATCGAGTTCGTGGACAAGGTCGTCGGCGGAGCCGTCCCCCGGCAGTTCATCCCGTCCGTGGAGAAGGGGGTCCGCGCCCAGGCCGCACGCGGCCTCGCCGCCGGCCATCCGCTGGTCGACGTACGGATCACCCTGCTCGACGGCAAGGCGCACTCGGTGGACTCCTCCGACGCCGCCTTCCAGACGGCCGGCGCGCTCGCCCTGCGCGAGGCCGCCGCCGAGGCGCTCCTGCACCTCCTCGAACCGGTCGCCGAACTCTCCGTCGTCGTCCCCGACGAGTACGTCGGACCGGTCATGAGCGACCTCGCGGGCCGCCGCGGCCGCGTCGTCGGCACCGACCAGGCGGGCCCGGGGCGGACCAGGGTCCGCGCCGAGATCCCCGAGATCGAGATCGGCCGCTACGCCGTCGAGCTGCGCTCCGTCTCGCACGGCACCGGCAGCTTCACCCGCAGCTACGCCCGGCACGAGCCCATGCCGCCCCACATCGCCGACACGGTGCGGGAACAGTCCGCGAAGGGAGCCCGGTTGAACTAGTGCTGTGACCGGAACGGTTCACCGCACCGGTCGAAGTGCCGCCCGACCGCCAACCCGCTTGCGGTGGGCGGCATTTCCCTGTCCCATGACCATGGGGCGGAATCCGCCGATAGGCTCTTCGGCGCACGCAGAGCACGGCACAGCGATGGGGGCAGCGGTGGCGGACGACGGATTCGACTTCAGGCCCGGAGCGCAGGTCCCCCTCCAGGGGGGCGGGGGGCAGACGGCGGCGACCAACGCGCTGGCGTCGGCCGCCTACCGGGACGGCGCGAAGGACACCAAGCTCGACCTCATACTCGGCGCCAACGGCGAACACCACGCGGCCACGGTCAAGCCCCCGCGGATCTCCCTCTTCGAGCCCAGCCTGGGCGAGGCGTTCTGCCGGGCGGTCGAGACCCGCACCCTCGGTCCCGGCCGCAAGCCGCTGATCCAGTCCTTCGGCGCCGATCCGCAGACCGTCGTCGAGCACTGCCTGGCCGCCTCCCGCATCCGCAAGGAGCGCGACCGCAAGCTCCGCCTGATCGTGCTGGTCTGCGGCGTGCTGTTCCTGCCCGGCCTGCTGCTGTGGCTGGGCCTGTTCCAGCTCCGCAAGTCCCTGGCCTCGGGCGACGGCAAGCGCGCGTCCTGGGTCGGCACGGCCCTGCTGGTCGGGGTCGCCGTCCTGGTCGCGATCCTGATGTTCCGGCTGCCGTTCACCGGCTTCCTCGGCCTGTACCTGCGCGCCATGGTCATCGCGCCGGCGCTGGGCTGGCTGCTCGCCCGCCGCATCTGCGAGGCCACCGCCGCCGACCTGCGCTCGCGCTGGGACGGGCTGCTGGGGGGCGGCGGCGTCGCCGCCAAGATCCCCGAGGCGGTACCCGGCAACCCCGACGAGAAGGCCCGCGAGGACCTGCGCCACCAGCTGGCCAAGCTGACCGCCGAGGACCGCAGCAACTCGGTCTTCTACGCGGGGTCCAAGGGCATCCTCGGCATGGGCACCCGCTGGGGCAACTGGCAGCTGGCCGAGGAGCTCGCCCCCAAGACCGAGGGCGGCGAGATCCACCCCTTCCGCAGCTGGGACGTCATACGCGCGATCGACGCGCAGCTGCGCAAGCTGGAGCGCGGCCCCCTGCACACCGGCGGGTTCCCGCCCGCCGCCATCCAGCACTGGATCGTGACGCCGGTCGGCGAGGGAGCCGCCGAGGTGGCCCGCCCCACCGGCGAGAACGTCGACACCTTCCTGATCAAGCCGCACGAGATCACCCGGATCTGCAACGAGCAGCAGTTCAACGCGGGCAACCGCCACTACCTCGGCATCCAGTACCCGCTCTGGGACGGCCAGCTCGTCATCACCATGCTGGTGACCGTCACGGTGCTCTACAAGACCCTGCGCGTGGACGTGACCGCCCACGCCCTGGGCCCCGTACACGGCCTGTTCACCACGAAGTCCAAGGCGCCGGTGGTGGAGGTGCCCAAGAGCATCCGCTTCTGGGAGACCGTGGAGCGCCCCCTGCCGCTGGTCGACGCCCAGGAGGTGGTGCGCCTCGCCGTGCGCGCCCCCCTCACCTGGTACCCGCCGATCCTGGACTACTTCGGCGGCAAGCTGGTCCTGCCCGAACCCTTCGGCGTCCGGCACGTGTGGGCGGGCTCGATGTGGCGCCACCGGTTCATGGCGGACGACGCCCTGCGCACGGTCGCCCCGGTACTGCGCGCGGTCCACGCGGCGACCTTCAGGGTCCTGGAGGAGAACGGCGTCGACACCGAGCGCTTCACCAACCGCTCCTCGATCATGAGCGGCATGATCCAGGAACCGGCACCGCGCAAGGCCGACATGTACGACGCCTAGCTAGGCTGGGGGCGCAGGGCAAGGCGTCCGTACGATCCGGAGGTGCAGCCGTGACCGAGCGCAAACCCCCTGGTGTCAGCTTCGAGTCCTTCGTGGACCGGCAGATCGGCGAGGCCGCCGCGCGGGGGGACTTCGAGAAGCTGCCCGGCTACGGCAAGCCGCTGGCCTCGCTCGACGCCCCGTACGACGAGCTGTGGTGGATCAAGGGGAAGCTGCACCGGGAGGGCTTCTCCGCGCTGCCGCCGGCCCTCGCTCTGCGCAAAGAGGCCGAGGACGCCCGGGAGGCGGTCCGCGCGGCCCGCTCCGAGCGCCGGGTGCGGGAGGTCCTCGCCGAGATCAACGACAAGATCCGGGCGGCCCTGCGGATGCCGCCGCCGGGCCCGCCGCTGAACCTGACGGAGTTCGACGTCGAGCACGAGGTCGCCGCGTGGCGGGCCTGCGCTCCCGACCGCGCCTAGTGCTGTGACCGGATGGGTTCACCGGGGCGCGGCACTAGGCGACGGGCCAGGCGTCCGCGAGCATCTGGCGGGTGTCCGCGAGGAGTTGCGGCAGCACCTTGGTGTGTCCGACGACCGGCATGAAGTTCGTGTCGCCGCCCCAGCGGGGCACGATGTGCTGGTGCAGGTGCGCGGCGATGCCCGCGCCCGCGGCGGCGCCCTGGTTCATGCCGATGTTGAAGCCGTGCGCTCCGGAGGCCTTGCGCAGCGCGGCCATCGCCCGCTTGGTGAGCTCGGCCAGCTCGGCCGTCTCGGGGCCGTCGAGCTCGGTGTAGTCGGCGACGTGCCGGTACGGGACGACCATCAGGTGGCCGCCGTTGTACGGGTAGAGGTTGAGCACGGCGTAGACGTGCCGGCCCCGCGCCACGACCAGTCCGTCCTGGTCGGACATCTCCGGAATCCCGCAGAAGGGACAGCCGTCCCCGGCCTCCGGGCCGGTGGGCTTGTTCTCCCCCTGGATGTAGGCCATCCGGTGGGGCGTCCACAGACGCTGGAACGCGTCCTGCGTGCCCACACCGATCTGCTGCTCCGGCTCAATCGTCATGGGATGCAGCATATGACCTTGCCCGCGCGGACGAGGAAGGCCCCCGGGAAGCGGTCGCTCCCCGGGGGCCCGGCCTGCGCGTTCCGTGCGGATCAGACCTGGACGCGGTCCGCGACGACCTTGGCCAGCTTGGCCAGCGCCTCGTCCTTGGCGATGCCGTTCTCCTGCGAACCGTCGCGGTAGCGGAAGGAGACCGTGCCCGCGGCCATGTCCTCGTCACCGACGATGATCATGAAGGGGACCTTGAGCTTCTGGTGGTTGCGGATCTTCTTCTGCATGCGGTCGGAGGAGGCGTCCACCTCGACGCGCAGACCCTGCTTCTTCGCCTCGGCGGCGAACTCCTGGAGGTACTCCACGTGCCCGTCGCCGATCGGGATGCCGACGGCCTGGACCGGGGCGAGCCACGGCGGCATGGCGCCCGCGTAGTGCTCCAGCAGTACGGCGAAGAACCGCTCGATGGAACCGAACAGCGCGCGGTGGATCATGACCGGGCGCTGGCGGGAGCCGTCGGGCGCGGTGTACTCCAGGTTGAAGCGCTCCGGCAGGTTGAAGTCCAGCTGGACGGTCGACATCTGCCAGGTGCGGCCGATGGCGTCCCGCGCCTGTACGGAGATCTTCGGGCCGTAGAAGGCCGCGCCGCCCGGGTCGGGGGTCAGCGGGAGCCCCTGCTTCTCGGCGACCTGCTGGAGGACCGCGGTGGCCTCCTCCCAGGCGTCGTCCGAGCCGACGAACTTCTCCGGGTCCTTGGTGGACAGCTCCAGGTAGAAGTCGGTCAGACCGTAGTCGCGGAGCAGGTTCAGCACGAAGGTGAGCGTGCGGTCGAGCTCCTCCGCCATCTGCTCACGGGTGCAGTAGATGTGCGCGTCGTCCTGGGTGAAGCCGCGGGCGCGGGTCAGGCCGTGCACGACGCCCGACTTCTCGTACCGGTACACGGTGCCGAACTCGAACAACCTCAAGGGAAGCTCGCGGTAGGAGCGGCCGCGCGCGTCGAAGATCAGGTTGTGCATGGGGCAGTTCATGGGCTTGAGGTAGTAGTCGGTACCACCGTCGAGCTGCATGGGGGGGTACATGCCCTCCGCGTACCAGTCCAGGTGGCCGCTCTTCTCGAAGAGGGCGCCCTTGGTGGCGTGCGGGGTGTAGACGAACTCGTAGCCCTCCTCCTCGTGCCGGCGGCGCGAGTAGTCCTCCATGGTCCGCCGGATGACGCCGCCGCGCGGGTGGAAGACGGCCAGGCCCGAGCCGATCTCGTCCGGGACGGAGAAGAGGTCGAGCTCGTTGCCGAGCTTGCGGTGGTCGCGCTTCTCGGCCTCGGCGAGGAAGTCGAGGTGCGCCTTGAGCTCGTCCTTGGTGGGCCACGCGGTGCCGTAGATGCGCTGGAGCATCGGGTTCTTCTCGCTGCCGCGCCAGTAGGCGGCGGCGTTGCGCATCAGCTTGAAGGCCGGGATGGTGCGGGTGGTGGGCAGGTGGGGGCCTCGGCAGAGGTCCTTCCAGCACAGCTCGCCGGTCTTGGGGTCCAGGTTGTCGTAGATGGTCAGCTCGCCGCCGCCCACCTCGACGTTCGCGCCGTCCTCGGTCGAGGCGGAACCCTTGATGCCGATGAGCTCCAGCTTGTACGGCTCGTCCGCGAGCTCTTCGCGGGCCGCCTCGTCGGAGACCACGCGGCGGGCGAACTTCTGCCCGCGCTTCTGGATCTCCTGCATCTTCTTCTCGATGACCTTGAGGTCCTCGGGGGTGAAGGGCTTCGCGACGTCGAAGTCGTAGTAGAAGCCGTCCCGGACCGGCGGGCCGATGCCCAGCTTGGCCTCCGGGAACAGCTCCTGCACGGCCTGCGCCATGACGTGCGCGGTCGAGTGGCGCAGGATGTTCAGGCCGTCCTCGGAGGAGATCTCCACCGGCTCGACGCTCTCGCCGTCCTTCACCTCGTACGCGAGGTCCTTCAGCTCACCGGCGATGCGGGCGGCGACGATGGTGCGCTCGCCGGCGAAGAGCTCCGCCGCCGTAGTGCCCGTGGCCACCACGCGCTCGTCCCGCTCGGAATCGCGTTGGATGATCACACGGACGTCTGACACCGGTCTCTCCTGACTCAGGGGGTGCGCAAGCGAACACTGCGCGCCTGAATCGTACCGAGCGGAGTGGCTGCGCCGCTAAACGGTTATCGGGCGGGCCCGCCCGGGGGCTCCCCGGCCCTCGGTAGCCTGGCCGCATGCGCAGCCCGCGAATCCGCCCCCTGGACCTGACCGACCACGCCACCGCGGCGGCCGTGCACCGGATCGGGCTGGCCGCGTACGCGGTGGAGGCGGAGCTGATCGGCTTCCACGGGATCCCGGCGCTGGGCGAGAGCCTCGGGCAGATGCGGGCGCACGCCTCGAACTGGGTCGGGTCGGTCTCCGAGGGCGGGAAGATCGCCGGTTTCCTCGCCTGGCAGGAGCGCACCGACGGCGGCGTCGGGATCGACCGGCTCTGCGTGGACCCGGCGTGGTTCCGCCGGGGCGTCGCCTCCCAGCTGCTGCGCCACGCCCTGACGGACCTCTTCCCCGGCCGTCCCCTCACGGTCACCACGGGCGCCGCCAACACCCCCGCCGTGACCCTGTACGCACGCATGGGCTTCACCCGGGGCCCCGACTTCTCCCCCGCCCCGGGCCTGCGCATGGCGTCCTTCAGCCGCCCGTAGCGCGGCGCTACTCGTCCGAGGGCAGGACGTCCGCCGGGTCGAAGGCGTCGTCCAGCGACTTCATCAGCCGGTCCCGCTCGACCTCGTCCAGCGGGACCGGCGCGACCTCGGCCGCGTCCGTCAGCCGCCGGAAGCCGCCCCGCTGCTGGAGCCGCCCGCCGACCCTGATCGGCAGGCCCACCAGGTGCGCGTGGCCCGCCACCCGGTACGCCTCCTCGTCCAGCGCGGCCCGTACGTACGGGACCTCCGCGCCGCCGAGGACCCGCAGCCGGACGGTCCCGCCGCCGCCCGGCGCAGAGCGCCGCATCCGCACCACCGCGCCCGTGATCCTGACCTGCACGGCCGGCTCGTCGCGGGTGTAGCGGGCCGCCGCCTCGCGCAGCACCGGCAGGTCGCCGGGTGAGAACTCCACCGGCTCCGGGCGGGCCGCACAGCCCGCCGGCACCCCCGCCGCGGGCGCCCAGGCCAGGGCGATCCGCGCTCCCTCAGTGCCCCGGACCAAGGCGATCAGCGCGTCGGCGAGCTCCCGGCTGACCCCTGCCTCCACGGCGGCGTCGAAGGCCTCCATGCCTCCGGTGGCCCGCCGGTAGTCCACGGCCTCGCGGGCCGCGTGCAGGGCGTGGTGGAGCCGGGTCGCGATGCCCCGCCCGCCCTCGACCGGGACGTAGGCGGTGAGCCGCCGGCCGCCGGGCGAGGGGCCCACCAGGACCCCTTCCAGGGCCCGTTCGGCCTTCCCCCGGTGCCGGGCGCCGTAATAGCCCGCCCGCGCCCGGTCCGCCAGGGCCCCGGCCAGCAGGAGCTGCCGGGCGGCCGAGCGCAGCTGCTCCTGGACCGTCCACGCGGCCTCGGCCCGGAGCCGGTACGGCCCGGCCGGGATCTCCCGGTCCCAGTGGACCTCGTCGCTCGGCACGCTCAGCCCGTACAGCACCTCCCGCGCGGACGGCACCCCGCTGCGGGAGAGGGCGGTGAGCGCCTCCTCCACCAGGTCGGTGCAGTCCGGGAAGGTGCGGCTCTCGGGGACCAGCAGGCTGGTGGCGGCGCCGGCCGGGTGGCCGGCGGGCGGGGTCCAGCGCCCGTACCGGCCGGCGGCCCCGCCGCGGCGCAGCCAGCCGTGGCGGCGCAGCAGGGCCCCCAGCACCGCGGGATCGACCTGCGCGGCGTCGACCTGGGCGGGGTCGGGCGCGGCGGGGTGTGCGGGGTCCGTGGGCTCCGCGGACGGCAGCGGTTCGAGGTGCGGCGAGTGCCAGTGCATCAAGGTGTCCCTCCCGACCCGACCCGGGTCATGATCTCGCAGAGCGCCCGGTCGTCGAAGATCCGCGTGGTCGGGATCCGCACGGTGGTCCGGCGCCGGCCGGTCACGGGGTGTCCGGCGAGATTGGTCCAGTAGCAGCAGTGCCTCAGGTCGAGCCGGTCGTGCCCGGCGGCGAGCCACTGGTCGCGCTCCCGCGGGACGAGCATCACGACGAGGATCTTGTGGACGGCGACCGGGCTGCGGGCCAGCTTCACCAGGTGCTCGTTGTCGAGGGTGAAGCCGAAGGTGGGCCCGGCCGGCCGGGGCGGTACCTGATACGT
This sequence comes from Streptomyces sp. NPDC058674, assembly GCF_042716505.1. Taxonomy (NCBI): domain Bacteria; kingdom Bacillati; phylum Actinomycetota; class Actinomycetes; order Kitasatosporales; family Streptomycetaceae; genus Streptomyces; species Streptomyces sp. NPDC058674. The sequence continues at coordinate 34,924 of NZ_JBHXSC010000027.1, read as the reverse complement.
CGCCTTGAGCTGCACCTTGATGGTGACCTCGTCGTCGACGACGTGCTGGGGGGCGCCGTGGCTGACGTGCCAGTCGATGCCGTTGTCCGGGAAGGGCTGGGAGAGGGAGCAGCCGGCTGCGGCGGCGACGGCGTGCAGGTAGCCCACCTGGAGGGTCTCCATGCAGGCGGTGGTGGCGAGTGTGCCGCGCAGCGGTCCGGTCCGCGCCCCGCCCGGCGTACCGGTTCGCGGATCGATCCGCCCCGCCAGCACGCCGCCCTGTTCGGGCTGCGCGAGCGCCATGGCCGGCTCCCCTGCCTTGCGGGCTCTGCCGTGGGTGCGGACGGGATGACGACCGGTCATGTGCACGGTCCCCCAGGGTTGTTGTCTCCGCAGACGGGCCGCGGCAAACGGCGTACGGAGCAAACAGCCCGGGTATCACCGCTTCGGGCAAGGCGGCGTGAACCGAGTGCGCCCCATCTGCCGACCGGGGACGAGGAGTTCGCCATGACACGCTGGTACGAGGGCCCGCTGGCCGCATTCGACACCGAGACGACCGGGGTGGACGTCGAGCAGGACCGGATCGTGTCCGCCGCGCTCGTCGTCCAGGAGTGCGCGGGCGGCCGGGTGCGCTCCACCCGGTGGCTCGTCAATCCCGGGGTCCCGGTGCCCGCGGGGGCGACGGAAGTGCACGGGCTCACCGACGACCACCTCCAGCGCAACGGCCGGTGGCCCGCGCCGGTGGTCGAGGAGATAGCGCGGGCGCTCGGGGAGCAGCAGGTGGCGGGCCGGCCGGTGGTGGTGATGAACGCGCCCTTCGATCTGACGCTGCTGGACCGCGAGTTGCGCCGGCACCGGGCGTCCTCGCTCTCGCGGTACCTGGACAACCGGCCGCTGACGGTGCTGGATCCGCGGGTGCTGGACAAGCACCTGGACCGCTACCGCAAGGGCCGGCGGACGCTGACGGACCTGTGTGCGCACTACGGGATAGAGCTGGAGGCGGCGCACGACGCGGCGGCGGACGCGATGGCCTCGCTGGAGCTCGTGCGGGCGGTGGGGCGCCGCTTCGCGGGACGGCTGGAGCGGCTGACCCCGACCGAGCTGCACACGCTCCAGCAGGTGTGGCACGCGGCACAGGCGCGGGGCCTGCAGGCCTGGTTCGCGCGCCAGGGGACGCCCGAGTCGGTGGACCCGCACTGGCCGCTGCGGCCGGACCTGACGGCCGCCGCGTAGGACGGGGCCGCACGGAAGGCCCTCGTACATGCGGAAGGCCGGTCCGTCAGCAGACGGACCGGCCTGTCCCGGTGGGCGATACTGGGATCGAACCAGTGACCCCTTCGGTGTGAACGAAGTGCTCTCCCGCTGAGCTAATCGCCCGGGAACGCACTGAACAATACAGAAGGCCCGGGGCTGGTTCAAACCGCTTCCGGCAGCGCGGCCAGCCGGGCCTGCAGGCCGTGCCGCCCGGCCCGCATCATCAGGGCGTGGTTGAGCCGGAACACCGGCCGCCCCGGGAGCGAGAGCCGGCGCATCAGGGGACGCCGCACCTCGACTTCCTGCTCGTAGAGGGCGCGGGTCCGCGCGCCGCCCGTCCCGCCGCGCCCCCGTACGGTCCACCGCGCCCAGCCGTCGAGGTCTCCGCGCAGTGCCACCTCCAGGACGCCCCGGCCGGGATCGCGCAGCAGCTCGGTGGCGGTGACGTGGAGCGCGTACGGGAGGACCGAGCGGACCAGCGCGGTGCCGGTGCGGTCGTCGACCGCTTCGACCCGGCGCACCTGGGGCCACCAGAGCGGGTATTCGCCGGGCTGTGCCAGCACGGCGAAGACGCGGGCGGGCGGGGCGTCGAGGTCCCACACGCTGCGGAAGCGGTAGCGGCTCATACGGTCCCAGCTGTTCAGGCGCATGGAGGCAGTCTGGCCCGCGCCGGGGGTCCGCATGCCCGGTTTCCCCAACCCGGCTACTCAGGCGGCCCTGAGTACCCGCGCCCATGTCCTCGGAGCGCGGCCGACGGCACACTCCGGACCATGAACATGCCTCTGCCGCCGGCCGAAGAGCTGGCGCGCATCGACCACGAGCTGGTCCAACTCGACGCCCGGCGCGCGTACTTGCTGGGCCGCCGGGACTGGCTGCTGCGCCTGCTGTACGCGCCGGCGCCGCCCGGGGCCCCCGCCCCGGGCCCTGCTTCCGGCCGCGTACCGGCCCCGGCGGCCGCCGGGGAGGCGCAGGCGCCGAGTGCCCAGACGGTGCTGCTGACCCTGGGCGCGGTGCTGCTGGCGGTGGCCGCGCTGGCCTTCACGCTGGTCAGCTGGGGCTCGTTGGGGATCGCGGGGCGTTCGGCGGTGCTGGCCGCGGTGACGGCGGCGGCGCTGGCCGCGCCCGCGCTGCTGCTGCGCCGCGGGCTGCGCTCGACGGCGGAGTCCGTGGCGGCGGTCGCGCTGCTGCTGACCATGCTGGACGCCTACGCGCTGTACGCGGTCGCCCTGCCGGACACCGACGGGACGGCGTACGCGGCGGGGGCGGCCGCGGTGGCGGCGGCGGTGTGGGCCGGCTACGGGCGGGTGCTGCCGGGGCTGCGGCTCCCGCTGCCCGCGGCGGTGGCCGCGGCGCAGCTGCCGCTTCCGCTGGCGGCGCTGGCCGGGCAGGGGGGTGCGGTGGGGGTCGGCTGGGCGCTGCTGGCGACGGCGGCCCTCGACGCGGCCCTGGCGCTGCGGGTCCGCCGGTCGGCCGTCCTGGGCGTGGTACTGGCCTCGGCGCTCGGCGCGGGGGCGCTGCTGCTGGGAGCGGCCGCCTCCTGGTCGGCGGCGTCGACGGCGCAGGCCTGGAGCCCGGCGGCGCTGCTGCTGGCCGCCGCGGCGCTGGGCACGGCGGCGGCCTGGCGGGAGCCGCGCGCCGCGGCGGCCGCGGCGGCGGGCGGTCTGGCCTGGGTGGTGGCGCTCGGCGGTGTGGCGCGGCCGGGACTCGAGCCCGGCTGGGCGGTGGCGGCGCACCTGGCGGCGGCGCTGCCGCTGGTGGCGCCGGTGGGCGTCGGCGCGCTGCCGGCGGCGGTGCGGCGCGGGCTGGCCGCGGCCGGCGCGGGGACGGCGGCCCTGGCGGCGCTGTGGGCCTGGTCGGTGGCCCTTCCGGCGCCGGCGGCCCGCGCCGGGGTGCTGGACGAGGTGTGGGCGGCGACCGCTCCCGGCGGGAGCCCGTTCGCGCAGGGGGCCGCGGCCGCGGTGGTGCTGCCGGTGGCGGCGGGGGCGGCCTGGTGGCTGTCCCGGCGGCTGTCGCGCCCGGAGCCGGCGGTGGTGGCGGTCGTGGCGGCCTGGTCGGGGCTGTTCACGGCGCCGGTGCTGCTCGGGTTCCCGGCGGCGGTGGTGTTCGCGGTGCAGGTGGCGGGGGTTGCCGCCGCCGGTTTGCTGGCGCTGCGGTCCGCGGCGCGGGGCGTCGCGGTCGCGGCGGGCGCGTGCGCGCTGGGCGGGGCCCTGAACGTGTCCCTGGGCGCGCTGGACGGCCGCGCGGCCACCTTCGCGGTGTGGGGCCTGCTGGGCGCGGGCTGCGCGCTGGGAGCGGCGTACGGGACCGCTCCGCGGTGGGCCCGATCGGCGGCAGCGGCGGGCGCGGCCGGATACGCCGCCGGCCTGCTGGGGGCGGCATCGGCGCTGACCGACCTGGCGGTGGCCTGGTGGGGGCTGCCGCTGCTGGCGGTGCCCGCGGCGGTGGCCGCGCTGGGGTCCCGGCTCGGTCCGGTACGGCTGTCGGCGGAGATCGCGGCGGGGGCGGTCGGGGTGGTGGCGGTCGCCCTGTCGGCCCTGCGCCCCGGGACGCTGGCGCTGACCCTGTCGCTGGCCGGGGTGGTGTGCGCGGGCGCCGCGGTGCGGCCGGAGCGCCGCGCCCTGGGCTGGGCGGCCGGGGTGCTGCTGGTGGCGGCGTCCTGGGTCCGGCTGGCCTCGGAGGAGGTCACCGCGCCGGAGGCCTACGCCCTGCCGGTGACGGTGTCCGCCCTCGCGGTGGGCTACCTGCGGCGCCGCAGGGACCCCCGGGCCTCGTCCTGGACGGCGTACGGACCGGGACTGGGGGCGATGCTGCTGCCGAGCCTGCTGGCGGCCTGGGCGGACGCCGGCTGGCAGCGCCCGCTGCTGCTGGGCCTGGCGGCGCTGGCGCTGACCCTGGCGGGCGCCCGGCGCGGCCTCCAGGCCCCGCTGCTGCTCGGCGGTGCCGTCCTGGCGGCCGTGGCACTGCACGAGCTGTTCCCGTACGTGGTCCAGGTCGCGGGGGTCTTGCCGCGCTGGCTCCCGCCGGCGCTGGCGGGGCTGCTGCTCCTGGCGGTGGGGGCGACGTACGAGAGGCGGCTGGCGGACGCCCGGCGGATGCGGGAGGCCCTGGGCCGGTACCGCTGAACGCCAGAGGCCCGGAGACTGTGAACAGTCTCCGGGCCTCTGGTCCGGGTGGGCGATACTGGGTTCGAACCAGTGACCCCTTCGGTGTGAACGAAGTGCTCTCCCACTGAGCTAATCGCCCGGACGCACCGCAAACATTACCGCATGTCAGCGGTGCTCCCCGCCATCACTGGTCCTTGATGTCCCACGGCAGGACGAGCCCGTACTTCCACAGGTAGAAGCCGATCAGGGCGCCCGCGACGGCGAGGCCCGTGCCGGTCAGGACGAGGTTGCGGCGGCGCACCCTCGGGTCGAGCGCCTTCTGGGCCGCCTCGGTCACCTTGCGCTTGGTCCAGCGCAGGACGAGGTGGGCCCAGGCGAACTCGGTGGCCCAGATCGCCAGGCCCGCGAAGATGGCCACCCAGCCAGGACCGGGCAGGACGAGCATGGCGACGCCCGCGCCGATGACGGCGAGGCCGACGACGAAGACGCCGACCTGCCAGCTCAGGTGCAGGGTCCTGCGGGCCTTCACGAAATCGGGCGCCTTGGAGACGTGCGGCGCTTCCTCGGCGGCTCCCGTCGCCGGATCACGTGCTGCGGACTCGTCGGTGCCGTGGTCACTCCCCGTATTCATAAGGTCGAATCTACCCGAGCCGGATGCACACGCGAATGCGGGTTTGGATCCGCCGTACGAGGGACCCAGAGGTCCGCAAAACGGTCAGAGGGGTTTACAACGGCACCGTAGGTGGCATGTCGATTTCGCCGACGTGCGAATCCCCGAGCGCACACTGAGCGAAAGGCCCTGGCGCTTATGAACACCACGGTCAGCTGCGAGCTGCACCTGCGCCTCGTTGTGTCGAGCGAGTCCTCACTGCCTGTTCCCGCGGGCCTGCGGTATGACACGGCCGATCCCTACGCCGTGCACGCCACCTTCCACACCGGCGCCGAGGAGACGGTCGAATGGGTATTCGCCCGCGACCTCCTCGCGGAGGGCCTCCACCGGCCCACCGGTACCGGCGACGTCCGCGTCTGGCCGTCCCGCAGCCACGGTCAGGGCGTCGTCTGCATCGCCCTGAGCTCTCCGGAGGGAGAAGCACTGCTCGAAGCACCCGCCCGAGCACTCGAGTCGTTCCTCAAGCGGACGGACGCCGCGGTCCCGCCCGGGACCGAACACCGGCACTTCGACCTCGACAAGGAGCTCTCCCACATCCTGGCCGAAAGCTGAGCCAGCCCTACCACCGCTCGACACCGTCCGACTCGGGGCGACGGTGCGGGGCGGACAACCACATACGTGCGTGCCGGCGCTGTCCTTGCGGGAGCCATCCGCGGGGACGGCGCCGGTGCGCGTGGGGGCGGCCCCGCGAGGGGACCCGCTAGAGTCGGCCACCTGCCGCGGCGGCCCGTCGCCGCAGGCCCCGGCCCCCGAGGGAGACCCGTGCAGATCCCCCACGACACCCGTCGCGCGCTCGACGTCGTCGTCGCGCTGGTGAACACCGCGGCCGAGGCCGACCAGCCCGACGGGCTCGCGGACATCGGGGCGCTGCGCGGTTTCGTGCGGGAGTACGCGATCAGCGACGTCGGTGAGCTCGGCGCCCGCGACCTGTCGGGCGTCCGGGCGGTGCGCGGCAAGTTCGCCCAGGTCTTCGCGGCACCGAACTCCCGTGCGGCCTCCGTACTGATCAACGAGCTGGTGGCGACGGCGGGCACCACTCCGCAGCTCACCGACCACGACGGCTACGACTGGCACGTGCACTACTTCGCCCCCGGCGCCTCGGTGGGCGACCACCTGGCGGCCGACGGCGGGATGGCCCTGGCCTTCATCGTGGTCTCCGGTGAGCAGGAGCGGCTGCGCCGCTGCGAGGCACCCGACTGCCGGCGTGCGTTCGTAGACCTCTCCCGGAACCGCTCGCGGCGTTACTGCGACAGCCGGACCTGCGGGAACCGGTTGCACGTGGCGGCGTACCGGGCCCGGCGCAAGGAGGCCGACGCCGGGGCGTCAGAGCACGAACAGGTCGTGGACGGCGGCGAGCAGCAGTAGGGTCCCGATCACTCCCAGGAAGATCATCAGAGGTGGCTGGGAGAGGGCGAAGAGGCAGCCTCGCGGCTCCTCGGCAACGGGCGCGGGGGCCTGGGCGGAAACCGACGGCTCACTGTGCGGTGTGTCGAGCATCTCCGGCCGATGATGGCGCAGCGGACCGCCGCCCACCGGTCAACACGCCAATTCCCCAGCGGTAGTTCGCCCGATCTCGTGGACTCGGCCCGATCCCGCTCCCCTGGGGTCGGCTGCCGTGCTTGTCAGACGCCGTGCTGGTCGTCAGATGCCGTGCTTCTTGAGGATCGCCTCGATGTCGGAGAAGTCGTCACCCGCGGCGGCCGGCTGCTGCCGCCCTGCCGCCCGGGGCGGGGCGGCGGCCGCGGGCGCCGAGGCGCCCGGGGCGACGGCCTCCCGGACCGGGCCGCCCTTGACCGGCTTCGCCGGCTTGCCGCCCTTCGCGAGGCTGCGGCGCTCGACGGCACGGGTGGTGGCGAAGAGCAGCCAGGCCAGGCCGAGCACGCCGAAGCCGGCCCAGACGCTCGGCTCGAAGACGACCTCGGTCGCCCACTGCACCACGCCGGTCAGCACCAGCCCGACCGGGACGAGCGCGTACGCGGTGATCCGCGCGGCCGCCAGGAAGCGCTTGCGGTAGGCCGTGAGCGCGGCGATGCCCAGGCCCGCCGCGGACACCGCGGAACATATGGTCTCGGCAAGCATGGGGCCCTCCGGCTGTCGGTGACGGGCGATCCGTACCCGTCCATCCTGCACCGGGCGAACCCGCACGGGCCAGGCCGGCGGCCGCCCGCGGGCGGATCTCCGGGAGAACTCCGGGTCGGGCCTCCTCCCCGGGTACCGGTCGGCGGGGGCGGGCGGGGGCCGGGGCGGGGCGCGGGCTGGGAGACTGTCCGCATGACCGATTCCGTGATCCTCGACGTCTGGTGCGAACTGCAGTGCCCGGACTGCCACGCCGCCCTGGACGACGTACGCGCCCTGCGGGCCCGCTACGGCGACCGGCTGGACATCCGACTGCGCCACTTCCCCCTGGAGAAGCACAAGCACTCCTTCGCCGCGGCCCAGGCCGCCGAGGAGGCCGTGGAGCAGGGTCAGGGCTGGCCGTACGCCGAGGCCGTCCTGGCGCGCGCCGCGGAGCTGGGACGGGAGGGCGAGCCGGTGCTGCTGGACGTCGCCCGTGAACTGGGCCTCGACGTCGACGAGTTCGACACCGCCCTGATCGACGGACGGCACATCCTGATCGTCGACGCCGACCAGGCCGAGGGCAAGGCGATCGGCGTGACCGGCACCCCGACGTACGTGATCGGCGGCGAGCGCCTCGACGGCGGCAAGAGCCAGGACGGCCTGCGCGCCCGCATCGAGGAGATCGCGGACCGGCTGCTGGCCTGAGGGCCGTCCCCGGGACCCCGGGCGGGCGCGCGCCGCGCGGCACTCCGGTGCCGTGACCGGAAGGGTCCGCCGGGTCGCTGCCCCCGGCACGCCCTCCCGGCCTTGGCCGTCTCTTTCGGATCGTGCCGGGCCCGCGGCGTCCGGCACCGCACCCGGCCACGTTGCCGGGCACGGCACCGGACGCCGCGGGCTCGGCCGCCACGATCCGGAAGAGACGGCCTAGACGAGCGCCTTGATCGCGTTCACGGCCGTGTCCCGGTAGCCCAGCGACTCGTAGAGCCGGCGGGCCGGGGTGTTGCCCTCGGCCACGTGCAGACCCAGGTGGCGGGCGCCCGCGGCCAGGGCGGTGTGCTCGGCGAGCAGCATGAGGGTCCGGCCGTGGCCCCTGCGCCGGTGCTCGGCCGCGACGTCGACGTCCCACACGTACGGGACGGCGCCGAGGCCGGGCAGCGTGCGGTCCCCCGTCCACAGGGTGCCGAGGACCGCGCCCTGCGGCGTCTCCAGCACGAGGAAGGACGAGCCGGGCGTCCGGGACCCCTGCGGCAGCAGCCGGGCGTGCTCCGCGCGGGAGGCGGCCAGGCCCTCCTCGGCGGTGCTGCCCGGGGCGACAAGGCGCCGGGAGTACTCCACGACGGCCCGCTCCCGCCAGGCGTCGAACTCGGCCGGCGTCATGGGCCGGCCCCGGCTGTCCGCCGGGAGGGCGGGCGGCGCGGGCGGCAGCTCCTTGACCATGACCCGGCCGGTCTCGCGGTAGCCCAGGGCGTCCGCCAGCCGCAGGGCGCGAGCCGCGTCGGCCGGTACCGACACGGCGACGCTGCCGCAGCGCCAGCCGCGGAGCACCTCCTCCGCCGCGAGCGCGGCGACCGTGCCGCGGCCGCGCCCCCGGTCCGGTTCGTCGATCCACAGGTCCCGGATCACTCCGACTCCCGGCTGGGAGGCGGACCGGGTGGCCAGTTCGAGGGTTCCGACGCGGCGGCTGTTGACCCGGACCTCGTAGGTCCGCGAGCGGGTGCCGTCGCTGTTCTGCTGGAGCGGCCGTGTCGGCCGCAGGGTGGTGGTCATCCCCCGTGTTCTACCCGCCCCGCGGCCCCGGCGACAGGGCCCGGCCCGGTCCGGGTCCTGGTCCGGACCACCGGTCCCGGAACAGCGCTCAGGGGTCGAGGTCGTCGGCCGCGCGGGCCGCGAAGACGCGCATCGCCTCGGCGGTGACCGGGCCGGGGGCGGACCCGATGCGGCGGTCGTCTACGCGCAGCACGGCCTGGACGTCGCGGAGCGAAGAGGTCAGGAAGACCTCCTCGGCCTGCTCCAGCGCCTCGAGGGGAAGATCGGTCTCCTTCGCCCCGGCCCACTCGACGACGAGCGCGCGGGTGATGCCGGCCAGGCAGCCGGAGGCCAGGGGCGGGGTGTGCAGTTCCCCGTCGAGGACGACGAAGACGTTGGAGCCGGTGCCCTCGCAGAGCCGGCCGACGGTGTTGGCGAGGAGCGCCTCGGAGGCTCCCGCGCGGTGGGCCGCGGCGAGCGCGACGACGTTCTCGGCGTACGAGGTGGTCTTCAGGCCGGCCACCCCGGAGCGCTCGTTGCGGACCCAGGGCACGGTGACGACGTCCGTGGTGTCCGCGCGCCGCTCGGACGGGGCGGTGGCCGCGATCAGGGTGGGGGCGGCGTCGCCGCGGTCGGAGCCGAGCGGGGAGACGCCCCCGGTGTAGGTGACGCGGAGCCGCCCGAACGGCATCGGGTTGGCCTCCAGGACGGCGGCGCAGGCCCGGCGCACCTCGTCGTGGTCGGGGTCCGGCAGACCGAGGCCGCGCGCCGAGCGGGTCAGCCGCTCCAGGTGGCGGGTGAGCGCGAAGGCCTTGCCGTGCTCGGCCTTCAGAGTCTCGAAGACTCCGTCTCCCACGGTCAGCCCGTGGTCGAACACGGACACCTTCGCGCCGTCCGCGTCCCGCAGCGCTCCGTCGAGCCAGATCTTCACCGTACGGTTCCTCCGCTCATGCCGTTCGTCCCACGGGCACCGGTCGCCCCGTGGGTGCCTGACGCTACCCGCAGCAGCCGGGCGGCCTTCAGTTCGGTCTCGGCCCACTCCCGGTCGGGGTCGGAGCCCCAGGTGATGCCGGCCCCGGTGCCGAAGCACAGCCGGGGCCCGCCGGGGCACGTGCGGTCGATCCAGAAGGTACGGATGCCGACGGCGAGTTCGGCGGCGCCCCGGTCCGCGTCGACCCAGCCGACGCCTCCGCAGTAGGGGCCGCGCGGGGCGGTCTCCAGGGCTTCGATGATGCGCAGGGCGGAGGACTTGGGCGCGCCGGTGACGGAGCCCGGCGGGAAGGTGGCGGCGAGCAGTTCGGGCCAGCCGGCCCCGGCGGCGAGCTCGCCGCTGACGGTGGAGACGAGGTGGACCAGGCCCGGGTGCTCCTCGACGGCGCACAGCTCGGGGACGGTGACGGAACCGGTGGCGCAGACCCGGCCGAGATCGTTGCGCACCAGGTCCACGATCATCACGTTCTCGGCGTGGTCCTTGGGCAGGAGGTCGGCGACGGTGCGGCCGGTGCCCTTGATGGGGCCGGACTCCACGCGGCGGCCGGTCCGGCGCAGGAAGAGCTCCGGTGAGGCGGTGGCGATCTCGACGCCGTGCGCGGGGAGCCTGATCGTTCCCGCGTAGGGGGCGGGGTTCCCGCGCGCGAGGAGGGCCGTCAGGGCGTCGACGTCGGCTCCGGCGGGGTCGGGCAGCGGCGCGGACATCACCCGGCAGAGATTGGCCTGGTAGACCTCGCCGGCGGCGATGTGCTCGCGGATGCGGCGGACACCGAGGACGTACTCGGCCCGGTCGAGCGAGGAGGCCCAGGCGTCGGTGTCGGGGCCCCGCCAGGCGCCGGGTATCGGCGCGGGGACGGGGTCCGGGCGTATGTCCCCGAAGCGGGCGCAGACGAGCCGCCCTTCGAAGTCCGCCGAGACCGCCCAGAACCCGGTGGAGTCCAGGGCGGCGGGATCACTGGTGACATCGCGGAGGTCGGTCGCGAGGAGGCCGCCGAAGCGGGCGAGGGGAGGCAGGTCGTGCACGGCTGCGAGTCTATGACCGGTGACGCGCCGGCGCCGGTGCGGTGACCGGCGGTGATCGAGCGGCAGCACGCTGCGGAAACGCGTTTTTGAGCTGGCCCGGGAATCCGCTAGAGTTCAACTCGTCGCCAGGGAGCGAAGGGGCAGAGCCCCGGAGTGAACACGGTGACCTGCGGACGTAGCTCAGTTGGTAGAGCACCACCTTGCCAAGGTGGATGTCGCGAGTTCGAGTCTCGTCGTCCGCTCGAAGTGGGGGATCTTCCCGAGAACCCTTGCTGGCTCCATGGTGGAGTGGCCGAGAGGCGAGGCAACGGCCTGCAAAGCCGTCTACACGGGTTCAAATCCCGTCTCCACCTCCACGGACGATTAGCTCAGCGGGAGAGCGCTTCCCTGACACGGAAGAGGTCACTGGTTCAATCCCAGTATCGTCCACTGGTCCGCAAGGATCACCCGCGCGATTAGCTCAGCGGGAGAGCGCTTCCCTGACACGGAAGAGGTCACTGGTTCAATCCCAGTATCGCGCACGCAGCACCCCGTACCACCTGCTTGACCTGCGGCGTTCATGCCGTGGACTCGCGCGATTAGCTCAGCGGGAGAGCGCTTCCCTGACACGGAAGAGGTCACTGGTTCAATCCCAGTATCGCGCACCACCCCGGAAGCCCCGGCCGTCTCCACGGCCGGGGCTTCCGCGTGCTCGGCTCCGGATCAGGAGGAGAAGAGCATCCGGCCGAAGCCGCCCTTGTGGCGGCCCTGGTGCCCGTGGTGTCCGTGGCCGCCGTGCTGGGGGGCGCCCCAGGCGGGGGCGGGGGCCGCGTGCTGGCCGGGGTAGGGGGCCGGCGGCGCGGCGGGCGGCGGGACCTGGCCGTACTGGGCGGTGTACTGGGACTCCAGGCGGGTCAGGGCCTCCAGCTCCCCGTAGTCGAGGAAGATGCCGCGGCAGCCGCTGCACTGCTCTATCTGGACGCCGTTGCGGTTGTACGTGTGCATGATCGCGTGACACTTCGGACACTGCATGAACGGATCAACTCCTTGCCGTCGGACTCCGCCACCGGATGCATGCCCGGTGGCGGGGAGCCCACCCTACGACGGGGGCCCGGACTCCACGTCGGCGGCCGGGACCGCCGCGATGCGGGCGCAGGCGTCCACCATCAGCCGCTCGACCTCGTCGGGCCGGCGGCCGCCCTGCGCCGCCTTCGCCAGGGACTGGGCCCCTGCCTGTACGGTCAGCGCGCGGGCGGCCAGGTCCAGTTCGGGCCAGGGGTCGGAGCCGGGCGGGCCGGCCGCCGGGCCGCCGGCCGCCCGGTAGGCGTCCAGGAACCGCAGCCAGGCACCGGGGTCCAGCACCCCGGCCGCGTACCAGGCGGCCGGGCGGGCGAGGTCCCAGGACGGGGCGCCGGCCCCGAGGTCGTCCACGTCGATCAGCAGCCAGGTTCCGTCCGACGCGGGACTGCGGACCATCTGCCCCAGGTGCAGGTCCCCGTGGCAGAGCGCCCCGCCGCTCGGGGCCGGCGCTTCCGCGCGGGCCCAGGCGGGCAGGGTCCGGGCGGCGGCCCGTACGGCGGCCGTGTCCGCGGGGTCGGTGCCCCCGGCCCGCTCCGCACGGGCCAGGCGGTGGAGGGCGCGGGCGAGCTTGACCGGGCCGCGCATCGGGGGGACCGGGCCGGGGAGGGCGTCGAGCAGGGTCCGGTGGAGGGCGGCCAAGAGGCGGCCGGCCTCCTCCCAGGGAGCGTCCTCGGGGCGCTCCGGGTCCACGGGGGCGCCGTACGGCCACAGGGTGGCGGGCCGCCCCAGGACGGATCCGCTCCGCAGCGGTGGCAGCAGCACCCCGGCCAGCGCCGGGTGTCCCGCGACCCGTAGCCGCAGCGCCAGGGCCTCCCGGTCGGTGTCCCCGGAGTGGGCCTTGGCGACGGTGTCCCCGCAGCGGACGACGGTCCCGTCGGCGCGGTCGGCGAGCAGCCCGTACGCCTGCGGCTGCCCGCCCGAGGCCCATCCGGCGAGCGCGGCGGGCAGGACCGCGGAAGCGGGCGCGGGGCTCGCGGGCCGGGCCTGCCGGGCGGCCGGTACGGGCGCGCGGGGTGTGCTGCGGTCGGCTGCGCGGGCCACGGCCCCTCCCTCCGGTGTGCGTCGGGGGCGCGGGCCGGTCGGGCTCCCCCTCTTCCAGGAGGAGGGTACGTGTGCCGCACGGCGCGGGAGCCGGGGGCCCGGGGCGGGTGGGCATGAGAAAGGGTGCCGCCCGTCCGACTCCCCAGTCGTACGGGCGGCACCCTTCACCTGCCGTCCGTTCGCCTCTCCCCCGTCCCCACGGGGTTCGGCCGGATGATGTCCCGGTCCGGGCCGCTCTCCCGGACCCGGGGCGCCGCTCAGCGCCCCAGCATCACGCCCACGGACGACGCCTGCGCCGCCACCTGCTCGAACCCCCCGAAGAGGAAGAGCAGGACGGCGGCCAGGGGGAGGACCATGGCCGCGGCCACCAGCGGGTGGCGCGTACCGGACTCGTGGCCGTTGAACGCGAATGCCTTGCGTCCTTGCCGTGCGGTGTCCGCCATGGTCCTCTCCCTGTCGTTTGGCAGCGGCGGGCTTGTGACCTCGGGGGACGAGTGCTCCACCCGCCGCTTGCCTCAACCCTAGGCGCGCGGGGGGCCGTCGGCCTCATGCCCTCGTACCCATTGGCGGGCCTCCGGGAGGATGACGGGGTCCCTCCCGTGTACTCCCCTGGGTGGAGACCGCTCGCCCCGCGTCGGGGTCTTCCCGGAGGGGATGACCGGAGGGTAGTGACTTCTCTCACTTCCGTCACTCCCTGTTCATACGTGTCCCTCCGCCGGGCGCAGGCAAGATCCACTCGACTGTACGCACGGCGCGGGCCCGCCGAATCGGGTCGAAGCACCCCCCGGCACGTCAATCCCCGTGCCCCGAGGGCCGTTTGGGCGGGCCGGGCAGGCGCGCCCCGGTGCCCGCCGTGCGGACTGAAAGACCCTCAAGTGTGCTGTGGCGCACAGACAATCGAATCTCCCGGCGAGGGCGCGGCCTCTGAGCACGCATGCCGGATGGTCCGTAAGCTGTGCCACGTCAACAGGACGACCGGTCAGCGGGGTGGACATGGCGATGATGCGGCTCCGGCGCGAGGACCCGCGTGTCGTCGGCTCGTTCAGACTGCACCGGCGGCTCGGCGCCGGCGGCATGGGCGTCGTGTACCTGGGATCGGACCGGCGCGGGCAGCGCGTCGCCCTGAAGGTCATCCGGCCGGATCTGGCCGAGGACCAGGAGTTCCGCTCCCGGTTCGCCCGCGAGGTGTCCGCGGCCCGGCGCATCCGGGGCGGCTGCACCGCGCGCCTGGTGGCGGCCGACCTGGAGGCCGAGCGGCCGTGGTTCGCCACGCAGTACGTCCCCGGGCCCTCCCTGCACGACAAGGTCGCCGAGGAGGGCCCCCTCACGGCCGCGCAGATCGCCGCCATCGGCGCCGCGCTCTCCGAGGGGCTGGTCGCCGTCCACGAGGCCGGGGTGGTCCACCGGGACCTCAAGCCCTCGAACATCCTCCTCTCCCCCAAGGGCCCGCGGATCATCGACTTCGGGATCGCCTGGGCCACCGGGGCGAGCACCCTCACGCACGTCGGCACCGCCGTGGGCTCTCCCGGCTTCCTCGCGCCCGAGCAAGTGCGGGGCGCGGCCGTCACCCCCGCCACGGACGTCTTCGCCCTCGGCGCCACGCTCGCCTACGCCGCGACCGCCGACTCGCCCTTCGGGCACGGCAGTTCCGAGGTCATGCTGTACCGCGTCGTGCACGAGGAGCCCCACCTGGTGGGCGTACCGGACGCGCTCGCGCCGCTCGTACAGGCCTGCCTGGCCAAGGACCCCGAGGAGCGGCCGAGCACGCTCCAGCTGTCGATGCGGCTGAAGGAGATCGCGGCCCGCGAGGCGCAGGGGCTCTCCGACGGCCGGCCGCCGGCGCAGCGCGCCCGGATCGCCGAGCGGCCGACGGGCCGGCTCCCCGAGGCCGACCAGTACGTCGACCAGCGCACGGAGCGCCGTACCGGCGGGTCCACCGCGCCGCGGGCCCGGGGCGGGCCGCACAGCGGACCGCAGTCGCGGCCCTCCTCCGCGCGCAACCCGGGCGGGCCGTCGTCCCGGCCGACCGCGGGGCGTACGGGCGGCCGTCCGGCCCCCCGCACGACGGGGGCGGGCCGACGGCCCTCACGGCCGGACCCGAAGCTGATGCGGCAGCGGCTGATCGTCTTCGTCGTGGTGACACTGATCGTGGCCCTGGGCATCGCGGCGGCGCAGAAGCTGTGACGCGCGGCCCGGGGCGGTACGTCGGACCTCTCCGGCGGAGCCCCCCGGTCCGCGGCCGTGTGCGGGGCCGGGCGCCGTCCGGCGGACCGACCTGCGCCGGCCCCGCCCCGCCCGCCGCCCCGCGGACGGGCCCGCGCTACGCGCCGTCGCGGCCCTGCGCGCCTTCGCGGCCCTGCGCCACCGCGTAGAAGGCGACGGCGGCGGCCGCGCCGACGTTCAGCGAGTCCACGCCGTGCGCCATGGGAATCCGTACCCACTCGTCGGCCGCGACCAGTGCCTGGGTGGACAGGCCGTCCCCCTCGGCGCCGAGCATCAGGGCGACCCGGTCCAGGGACTGGGGTGCGGCCACGTCGATGGGTGAGGCCTTCTGGTGCGGGGTCAGCGCCAGCAGCTTGAAGCCCGCTTCGCGGACGGAGTCCAGGCTCTTGGGCCAGGCCTCCAGGCGGGCGTACGGCACGGAGAACACCGCGCCCATGGAGACCTTCACGGACCGGCGGTAGAGCGGGTCCGCGCAGTCCGGCGAGAGCAGCACCGCGTCCATGCCGAGGGCGGCGGCGCTGCGGAAGATGGCGCCGATGTTGGTGTGGTCGTTGACCGCTTCCATGACGACCACGCGGCGGGTGGTGGCCAGCAGGTCCTCGGCCGTGGGCAGCGGTTTGCGCTGCATGGAGGCGAGGGCGCCGCGGTGCACGTGGTAGCCGGTGACGCGTTCGGCGAGCTCGGGGCTGACGGCGTAGACCGGGGCCGGGAGCTCGTCGATGACGTCGCGCATGACGTCGACCCACTTGGCGGAGAGGAGCATGGAGCGCATCTCGTACCCGGCGTCCTTGGCGCGTCTGATGACCTTCTCGCCCTCGGCGATGAACAGGCCTTCCGCGGGCTCGCGCCGACGCCGCAGTTCGACGTCGGTCAGGCCCGTGTAGTCGCGCAGGCGCGGGTCGTCGGGGTCCTCGACGGTGATGAGATCAGCCACAGGGTGATACTGCCTTGTCGTGGGTGTGGTGCCAACGGCCTGTCAGGCGCCGGTGGTGCGGGCGGCGTCGGTTCCGACGCGGACGACCTCGCCGATGACGATGACCGCGGGCGGGCGGACCTGCTCGGCGCGCACGGTCGCGCCGACCGTGGCGAGGGTGGCGTCGACGCGGCGCTGGGTGGCGGTGGTGCCCTCCTGGACGACCGCGACCGGGGTGTCCGCGGAGCGGCCGTGGCCGATCAGGGCCTCGGCGATCAGGCCGATCTTGTCGACGCCCATGAGGATGACCAGGGTGCCGGTCAGCTTGGCGAGGGAGGCCCAGTCCACGAGGGAGCGCGGGTCGTCGGGGCCGACGTGTCCGCTGACCACGGTGAACTCGTGCGCCACCCCGCGGTGGGTGACCGGGATGCCGGCGGCGCCGGGCACCGAGATCGAGCTGGAGATGCCGGGGACGACCGTGCAGGAGATGCCGGCCTCGGCGAGGGCCTGGAGCTCCTCCATGCCGCGGCCGAAGACGTACGGGTCCCCGCCCTTGAGCCGGACCACGGCCTTGCCCGCCTTGGCGTGTTCGATCAGCGCGTTGTTGATGGCCTCCTGGGCCATGAACCGGCCGTACGGGATCTTCGCGGCGTCGATGACCTCGACGTGCGGCGGGAGTTCGTCCAGGAGGTCGCGGGGGCCGAGCCGGTCGGCGATGACGACGTCGGCCTCGGCGAGGAGGCGGCGCCCGCGCACGGTGATCAGGTCGGGGTCGCCGGGGCCGCCGCCGACGAGGGAGACGCCGGGGGCGGACCTGTGGCGGTGGCCGGGGGCGGCGAGGGTGCCCTCGCGCAGGCCCTCGACGATCGCGTCGCGGACGGCGGCCGAGCGGCGGGGGTCGTTGCCGGTCAGCACGGCGACGGTGACGCCGTCGGTGCGGCCGGTGGCGGGGGTCCAGGCGGTGGCGGCGGAGGCGTCGTCGGCGCGGACGCACCAGACGCGTTCGCGCTCGGCCTCGGCGGAGGCGCGCTCGTTGTCCTCGCGGTTCTGGGTGGCGATCAGGGCGTACCAGGCGTCGGCGAGGTCGCCGTCGCGGTAGCGGCGGCGCTCCCAGCGGATCTCGCCGGTCTCCGCCATGGCGTCCACGGACGGGGTCGCGGACGGGGAGATCAGCAGGACGTCGGCGCCGGCGGCGATGAGGGCGGGCAGACGGCGCTGGGCGACCTGGCCGCCGCCGATGACGACGACGCGGCGGCCGGCCAGGCGGAGACCTACGGGGTAGGCGGGGGTGTCGGCCATGGCGGTTGCGGCTCCTGGTGGCGGCGGTGGGACGACTGGCCGCTGCTGCGCTGGAGCGGCTGGGTTGACGTGCGGTTTCGGCTGTCCGGGTCCACGATACGACCCGCCCGGCCGGCGGTCCCGGTGGGGCCGGGCCTGCGGCGGCGCGGACCCGCGCCGCGGGGGCGGGGCGCCGGGGGCGGCTTGACGCCGGGTGGGCGGGGTGGCGGGTGGGCGGGGTGGGCCCGGGGGGTCGGGGTGTCGGGCGGGGCCCCTCCGGGGCGTCTCCTCGGCTCGCGAACCTGAGCTCCGCCGATGAGCGGGGCGGGGGTGGTTCGCTCGTCCTGCGGGGACGCCCCGGAGTGGCCCCGCCCGACGCGGCCGGACCGGCGACCCCCACCCGGCCTGCCCCACCGGCGGGGCGGGTCCCGGAGGGGGGCTCGGCCGGCGGGGCCCGGTGGGTTACTTTTCCGTGACGCCCGCGGAGTCGAACGTGGCGACCTCGTGCATCGCGCGGGCCGCGCTCTGGACCAGCGGGAGGGACAGCAGGGCGCCGGTGCCCTCGCCGAGGCGGAGGTCCAGGTCGATCAGGGGGCGCAGGCCGAGCGTGTTCAGGGCCGCCACGTGGCCCGGCTCCGCGCTGCGGTGGCCGGCGATGCAGGCCGAGAGGGACTCGGGCGCGATGGCGCGGGCCACCAGGGCGGCCGCACCGGCGCTGACCCCGTCGAGGATCACCGGCGTACGGAGCGACGCCCCGCCGAGGAGGAGGCCGACGATCGCCGCGTGCTCCAGGCCGCCGATGGCCGCGAGGACGCCGACGGGGTCCGCGGGGTCCGGCTGGTGCAGCTCCAGGGCCCGGCGGACGACCTCGACCTTGCGGGTGTGGGTCTCGTCGTTGATGCCCGTGCCGCGTCCGGTGACCTCTGCCGCGTCCACACCGGTGAAGACCGAGATCAGCGCGGCGGAGACGGTGGTGTTGGCGATGCCCATCTCTCCGGTGAGCAGGGCCTTGTTACCCGCCGCGACGAGATCGCGGGCGGTCTCGATGCCGACCTCGATGGCGGCGACCGCTTCTTCGCGGGTCATGGCCGGCTCGACGGAGAAGTCGGCCGTGCCCGGGCGCACCTTGCGGGGCAGCAGGCCGGGGGTGGCCGGCAGGTCGCCGGCGACGCCCACGTCGATCACGCAGATCTCGGCGCCGACCTGGTTGGCGAAGGCGTTGCAGACCGCGCCGCCGCCCAGGAAGTTGGCCACCATCTGGGTGGTGACCTCCTGCGGCCAGGGGGTCACGCCCTGGGCGTGCACGCCGTGGTCCCCGGCGAAGATCGCGACGGCCGCGGGCTCCGGG
This sequence comes from Streptomyces sp. NPDC058674, assembly GCF_042716505.1. Classification (NCBI taxonomy): domain Bacteria; kingdom Bacillati; phylum Actinomycetota; class Actinomycetes; order Kitasatosporales; family Streptomycetaceae; genus Streptomyces; species Streptomyces sp. NPDC058674. The sequence continues at coordinate 16,238 of NZ_JBHXSC010000027.1, read as the reverse complement.
ATCGGCGGCGGACAGACGCGGGAGAGGCCGGCGAGCTGCGCGGAGATGATTTCGAGCATGCCCAGGGCCCCGGCGGGCTTGGTCATGCGCTTCTGCCGCTCCCAGGCCTCGCCGAGCGCCTTGGCGTCGAGCGGGCGGATGCCGGCGACCGTCTCGGAGAGGAGGTCGTGCGGCTCCTCTCCGGGCAGCGCGCGGCGTCCGTACGTCTCCTCGTGGACGACCCAGGAGAGCGGGCGGCGCTGGGACCAGCCGGCCTGTGCCAGCTCGGGCTCCTCCGGGAACTCGTCGACGTAGCCGACGCACAGGTACGCGACGACCTCAAGGTGGTCCGGGAGGCCGAGCTCGCGCACCATCTCGCGCTCGTCGAAGAAGCTGACCCAGCCGACGCCGAGGCCCTCGGCGCGGGCTGCGAGCCAGAGGTTCTCGACCGCCAGGGCGGAGGAGTACGGGGCCATCTGCGGCTGGGTGTGCCGGCCGAGGGTGTGGCGGCCGCCGCGGGTGGGGTCGGCGGTGACGACGATGTTCACCGGGGTGTCGAGGATGGCCTCGATCTTCAGTTCCTTGAACTGCTTCGCCCGCCCCTTGGGCAGCGACCTTGCGTAGGCCTCGCGCTGGCGCTCGGCGAGCTCGTGCATCGTCCGGCGGGTCTCGGCGGAGCGGATGACGACGAAGTCCCAGGGCTGCGAGTGGCCGACGCTGGGGGCGGTGTGGGCCGCCTCCAGGACGCGCAGCAGCACCTCGTGCGGGATGGGGTCGGTACGGAAGCCCTTGCGGATGTCGCGGCGCTCGCGCATGACGCGGAGCACGGCTTCACGCTCGGCGTCGGCGTAGCCGGGGGCGGCCTCGCCGACCGGTCCGGCTGGCCGGGCGACCACGGCGGGCTCGGCCGCGAGGGGTTCTGCCGGGAGGGGCTCTGCCTCGGCCGCGGGTACGGCGTCCACCGCGGCGGGCTCGACGGCCGGGTCCGCGGGCTCGGGCTCCGCCGGGAGGGACTCGGCCTGCGCGGCGACCGGCTCCGCCGGGGCGGGTACGGGCTCCGCGGCCGGTTCGGCTGCGGCGGGCGGGGCGGGCTCGACCGCCGCGGCGGGCCCGGCGGCCTCCGCGGCTTCGGTGGCCTCGACCGGCTCCGTCGGGAGGGCTTCGGCCGCCGGCTCGGCCTCGGCCTCTGCCGCCTCGACCTGTGCGGGCTCTGCCGGTACGGCCTCGACCTGTGCGGGAGCGGTCTGCGCGGGCTCGGCGGCCGGGAGCTCCGCGGGCAGGGGCTCCGCCGCGAGCGGCTGGGCCTCCGCGGCGACCGGCTCGGCGTCGGGCGCGGCCGGGACGGGGGCCGGGTCCGCGGGCCCGGCCGCGGCGACGGGCTCGGCGGCGTGGACGGGCTCGGAGACCTCGGGGGCCACCGCCTCGGGGGTCGCCTCGCCCTCGGGGGCCTGAACCACCGTTTCAACGGGCGCGGGCGCGGACGACGGCTCGGCCGCGGCGGGCGCCGGCTCGTCCGGGACCTCGGCCGGTTGGGGCTGCTGCGCCTGCTCCGGCTGCTGCCCCTGCTCCGGGGCGATCACGAGGATCGGCTCCGGTGCCGCGGCGGGCTCCGGCTGCGGTTCGGCAGCGTTCTCCGGCGCCGCGGCGGGCTCGGTGGCCGGCCCGGGGTCCGCGGCGTCCGCCGGAGCGTCCGGCTCGGCCGGCGGCTGCGGCGCGAACACCGGCTCGACCGCCCACGGCGCCCCGGCCTGCGGCGGGATCTCGCCGAGCTGCGGGGCGGGGGCCGCGGCGGCCTCCGCGCGCGGGACGTCGAGGTACTCGGGGCCCGTGGTCGGCGGGCCGGCCTGCCGGACCGGCATCGGCGAAACCGGGGTGTTCAGCACGGAGACGGGCTGGGCGGCCGGGGCCTGGGCGGTCGCCGGAGCAGCGGCGGGCCCGCGGTCCGCGAGGGAGCGTACGACGCCGCCGGTGGCCTCGGGCACCGGTGGGCCCATGTGCAGCGGGCGCCGGGCTGGGGACGCGTGCGCGGCGGGAGCCGTCTGCGGCGGGCCGACGAGTCCGCCGAGGTCGAGCGAGCCCGAGTCGCGGCCGCCCGCCTCGTGCGCGCCGGCGCCGTAGGACGTGTCGGGGTACGAGGGCGCGGAGAAGTCGGGGTACGCCGGTTCGGCGTACGCCGCCGGGGCCTCCGGGAAGGAGGGATCGGCGCCGTAGGGGGCGTCCGCGTACGTCTGGGGCGGGGCGGGGAAGACGGGGGCGGGCGGGACCACCTGCGGGTCGCTCCAGGCGCCCTGGCCGCTCGGCATGAGCAGCAGTTCCTCGTCGTCCGCCTCGGCCGGGTTGTCCATGAGGTCCTGGAAGGCGTACCCGGCGGGGATCGGCGCCGGAGTCCGGGCCGGAGCGGGGATGCCCTGCTGATCCACCATGCCCGCGTCGTCCGGGTGGCCCTCGCCCGGTACCTGGCCGGTGTCAGTCATGCGTACCCCTCGCCCATCGGTGTTGCCTCTTCGATCGTCCGGTCGCCCACGAGGCCGCCGAGCGGCGCCGCGGTGCGGGCTTCCGTGCGGCGCACCGGCCCCACGTACACCCTCCACGACAACCACTAAGCATTGTCGCGCCCGTTCGCCGAGATGGCGGCCATAACCGCCGCGGGCCGCTGTGGACTGCGCCACGTCGCGCGTCCCGGCTGCGCCGCGGTGCCCGAAACGTCCTGGGCGGTACGACGATCGGCCAGCCTACCCCGCTCCTGTGTCAGCGGGTCACGGGGCGTTCGGCCGACAGCAGGAACACCACGGAACGGTCCTGTTCGGCCCAGGTCCGGGTGTCCAGGCCCACCGACTGGAGCAGCGCGCACTCGACGGCGTACCCGTGTTCGGTGAGCGCCCGGCCGATGGCCTCCGCGTCGTCGCGGGTGGAGGCGTGGCTGACGATCCGTTCGGGGCGGCGGTCGGCGACCGCCGCGACCACTTCGGCGCCGCCGCCGCCGACGCGGACGACGTCGGGTTCGGGCAGGTCTTCCAGTACGTGCGGGGCCCGGCCGGTGACGACCTGGAGCTGTACGCCCCGCCGGCGGGCGGCGGCGGTGACGCGTTCGCAGGCGGCCGGGTCGGCGTCCACCGCGATGACGGCCGCGCCGAGGGCGGCGGCGTCGACGGCGACACCGCCGGAGCCCGCGCCGATGTCCCATACGAGGTCGCCGGGGCGCGGGCCGAGCCGGGCGAGCTGGGCGGCGCGCAACTGCGCGGTCTCCCCCTCCCTGGTGCCGGCCCGGGGGCGGGCCCAGCCGCGGTCGGCGGTCTGCGCGGCGGACTGGGCGGCGGACTGGCCGAGCAGCCAGCCCGGTTCGGCGGTGGGAGCCTGTCCGGCGCCGCCGACGACGATGACGACGTTCGGGTCGCGCCAGGTGTGGTCGGCGGCCTTGTCCGAGGTGAGGACGCTCACCTGCTCGCGCTCGGTGCCCAGTTCCTCGCAGATGACGAAGGTGCGGTGGATCCCCCCGAGGAGCAGGGCGAGTTCGGCGGGGCCGGCGCCGGGCGAGGTGAGGACGGCGACCTTGCCGTGGGCCCGGCAGACGTTGACGGCGCGGCGCAGGGTGCGGGGGTGGGCGACGACGACCTGGGCGTCGTCCCAGGGCATTCCGGCGCGGGCGAAGGCCGCGGCCACGGCGGACACCGCCGGGACGACCTCCACCTCCAGGCCGTGCTCCGGGGCGCGCAGGGTGCGTACGACGCCGAAGAAGCCGGGGTCTCCGTCGGCGAACACCACGGCCGTTCCGCGGTGGCCGGCGATGCGGCGGGCGGCGAGGCCGAGGCTGCCGAGGCGGATGCGCTCGGCGGAGGGGGGGACCTCGGGGAGGGCGAGGTGGTGTGCGGCGCCGGCCACGAGGGTGGCGCCGCCGAGCGCGGACCGTGCGGCCGCGGTCAGGGGCGAGCCGTCCCAGCCGATCACCGTGACCCGGTCGGCCATCGTCGTCAGTCTCCTGGTGTGGGGGCAGCCGAAGCTTCGTCAGGGTGGTCGGGCACGGTGAGACTACCTGGTCATCGGTTCAGTTCCAGTCCGCGCCCACGACACGGCCGTTGGCCCCGGCGCGCTGTCCGTACCCGGTGGTGCCGGCGTGGGCGTCATAGCCGTCATAGCCGTCGTAGCCCTCCGTGTCGTCGAGGTCCTCGGGGACGAGGCTCCAGACGATGAGGTCGGTGCGGGTGTCGGCCCACGTTCCGTCGGGAGCCTGGGTGCGCACGATCCAGGCGTTGCGCAGGACGCCCTCGCTGATACAGCCGATCTTCTGGGCGACCTGCTGGGAGGCGGTGTTGTCCGCGGCGGTGCGCACTTCGAGGCGCTCGAAGCCCTGGTCGCGGAAGAGCCACTGGGCGACGGCGAGCACGGATTCGCTGGCGTAGCCCTCGCCGCGGGCCCAGGGGGCGGTGACGTAGCCGACCTCGGTGGCGCGGGTGCGCCAGTTGGTGTTCCGGAGGTGGACGACGCCGACGAGGCGCTGGGTGAGGAACTCGGTGACGGCGAGCACGATGCCGCGGCCCCGGGTGCGTTCGGCGTGGGACTCCCGGGTGGCCCAGGCGTGTGCGTCGGCGTGCGTGTAGGGGTGGGGCGCGGTGGTCCAGGCGATGACGCTCTCGTCGTTCATCATCTCGGTGAGCGCGGTGACGTCCTCTTCCTCGAAGGGGCGCAGCACCAGCCGGTCCGTGCTGATGGTGACGTCCGGGAAGGTGGTAGTCATGCGGAGCTCCAAGCCTGGGACCGTGGTGCGACCGTGGTGCGAGGCGACCGCGTGCGGAACCGTTCGTGCGGGCCGGTCCCTGTGGGTCGTAGGCCACAGCATGCAGCATGGGGCCGGGTCGGTGCAGGGCCGGGTTGCCCGGAAGCGGGCAGAGCTCGGCCCCGCACGCCGACGGGGGCGGGCGGGGCCGGGAGGGGTCAGGACTTCGGGGCGCCGAAGGCCGGGACGACCGAGCCCTGGTACTTCTCCTCGATGAACTTCTTGACGTCGTCCGAGTTCAGGAGCTTGGCGAGCTTCTGGATCCGGGCGTCGTCCTGGTTGCCCTCCTTGACCGCGAGGAAGTTGGCGTACGGGTTCCCGTCGGCCTTCTCCAGGACCAGCGCGTCCTTGGCGGGCGCCAGGTCCGCCTCGATGGCGTAGTTGCCGTTGATTACGGCGGCGTCGACGTCGTTCAGGGCGCGCGGGACCGTGGCGGCCTCCAGCTCCTTGAACTCGAGGCCCTTCTTGTCGGTGATGTCGGACAGCTTGGCGCTGGTGCCGACACCCTCCTTGAGGGTGATCAGGTTGTTCGCGGCGAGGAGCTGGAGCGCGCGGCCCTCGTTGGTGGTGTCGTTGGGGACGGCGACGGTCTGGCCGGCCTTGATGTCGGTGAGGGCCTTGGCCTTCTTGGAGTAGAGGCCGAGGGGCTCCAGGTGCACGTCCACGACGGGCACGATGTGCGTGCCGTTCTTCTTGTTGAAGTCGTCGAGGTACGGCTTGTGCTGGAAGTAGTTGCCGTCGACCTGGCCCTGCTCGGTGGCGGTGTTCGGCAGGACGTAGTCCGTGAACTCCTTCACCTCGAGCTTGAGGCCCTCCTTCGCCGCGAGCTTGTCCTTGACGAAGTTCAGGATGTCGGCGTGCGGGCTCGGGGAGGCCGCTATCACGAGGGGCTTGCTCTCGTCGGCCTTGCCGCCGCCGGACGTGGCGGCCGGGTCCGAGGAGCTGCCGCAGGCGGTGAGGCCGAGGGCGAGCGCGGAGGCGGTGGCGGCGAGGGCGGTGAGCTTGGTGTTCTTACGCACGAAGAGTGCCTTTCTTGCTGAACAAGTACCGAGACTTGCTGGTGGTGGCCCAAGCACGACAAGTGCGGGCTTTCTGGGGGAGGGAGTCTGTGGGCCCGGGGGCTCAGGCGGTCCGGCCGCGGCGTGCCAGGAGGCGGACCACGCCGTCGCCGATCAGCTGGATCACCGTGACGAGGACGATCAGGACGACGACGGTGGCGACCATGAAGCCGGTCTCGAAGCGCTGGAAGCCGTACGTGATGGCCTTGGAGCCCAGTCCTTCGCCGCCGACGGCGCCGGCCATGGCGGAGTAGCCGACCAGGGTGATGACCGTGGTGGTGACGCCGGCGACCAGGGAGGGCAGGGCCTGCGGGAGGAGCACCTTGCCCACCAGGGTGGGGACGGACCCGCCCATGGACTCGACGGCCTCGACCAGGCCGTGGTCCACCTCGCGGACGGCCGTCTCGACGAGCCGGGCGAAGAAGGGGATGGCGCCGATGGCCAGCGGGACGATCATGGCGGTGGGGCCGATGAAGGTGCCGACGACGGCGGTGGTGACGGGGATCAGGAAGATCAGCAGGATGATGAACGGCAGCGAGCGGCCGATGTTCACGATCACGCCGAGGACCTTGTTGAGCGGCTGGTTCTGCAGCAGGCCGCCCTTGTCGGTGAGGACGAGCAGGATGCCGACGGGCAGTCCCCCGAGGACGGTCACCAGGGTGGACCACAGCACCATGTAGAGGGTGTCGTACGTTCCCTGGGTGAGCAGGGGCTGCATCTCGGACCAGGTCACTTGGCACCATCCTTGACCAGTGCGGCGATCTCGGAGTCGAGGTCGGAGTCGGCGTCGACGACGTCGATCTGGAGGCCCTGCTCGCGCAGGAAGCCGACCGGGACCACGTTGTCCTCGTAGCGGCCGGGGAGTTCGATGCGCATGCGGCCGATCTGCCGGCCGGCGACGGTGTCCATCGCGGCGCCGAGGATCGAGATGTCGATGTTGTACGTCCGCGAGAGCTGGGAGATCACCGGCTGGGTGGCGGCGTCGCCGTGGAAGGTGACGTCGACGACCGTGCGGTCGGGGCCGGAGGCGGCCCCGCTGACCGGGAAGAGCGCGCCCGCGAGCTCCGAGCCGGGGGTGGCGAGCAGTTCGGCGACGGTGCCGGACTCGACGACCCGGCCGTTCTTCATGAGGGCCGCCGAGTCGCAGACGGACTTGACCACGTCCATCTCGTGCGTGATGAGCAGGACGGTCAGGCCGAGCTGCTGGTTGAGGTCGCGCAGCAGCTGGAGGACGGACCGGGTGGTCTCGGGGTCCAGGGCGCTGGTGGCCTCGTCGGACAGCAGGACCTTGGGGTCGCCGGCCAGGGCGCGGGCGATGCCGACGCGCTGCTTCTGACCGCCGGAGAGCTGGGCGGGGTAGGCCTTGGCCTTGTCGGCGAGGCCGACCAGGTCGAGGAGTTCCAGGGCCTTGCGCGAGCGCTCGCGGCCGGAGGTGCCGAGGATCTCCAGGGGCAGCTCGATGTTGCCCTGGACGGTGCGCGAGGACAGCAGGTTGAAGTGCTGGAAGACCATGCCGATCCGACTGCGGGCCTCGCGGAGCTCCCTGGAGGCGCGCCGGCCCCGGCCGGCCAGTGCGGTGAGGTCGACGCCGTCGACGCTCACGGTGCCCGTGGTGGGCCGCTCCAGCAGGTTGACGCAGCGGATCAGGGAGGACTTGCCGGCGCCGCTCTGGCCGATGACTCCGTAGACCTCGCCCTCGCGGACGTGGAGGTCGACGCCGTCCAGGGCGGTGACCTCGCGGCCACGGGACTGGTAGACCTTCGTGAGGCCCGATGTGGTGATCACAGGATTTCCGTCGCTGTCGAGTGCACGGCGCAGCGGGGTGCCGGGCACGGGGCGTACGTCTGGGGACGCGATACGGGTCGGAGCCATCACAAGACGTCGGGCGTCAGGCGGGACGATGGCGGCGACGCGTGCGCGGGGCAGGACCGGTCCGCGCTCGCGGGGAGCGGGCGGAGCGGCTGCGCCGGTCTCGCTTCGGGGCGCGAGGATCGGGAGGGGGCCCTCAGAAGGCGCACATTCGACACATACAACGAGCACCGGGCGTCATCGTCGCCTCGGTCGCAAGGGTGCGGCTGCTCGTCGTGGTCATGGGCCCAAGTAAAGCAGACGTATCCCGTGACCGATCAATGCCGTCCGGTATGCGGACGGAATTCGACCACATGCCGGACCACATGCCGGACCACACCGGAACGGAGCGGGGCATGGGCACGCCTGCGTCATGCCGTCCGGGGAAGCGCGGGTCCAGGGGTGCGCGCATCGGGTTTTTCGGCCCGTAATACCCTCGCTGCATGCTCGACGCCCTGACGGTCGCCATCGGCGTGGCCGCACTCGCCCTCGCCGCCTGGTGCGGCCACGCCGCCTGGCGGGACCAGCCGACCAAGGACTGGCACTTCATCGGCATGGCCGTGGTGACCCTGCTGGTCCTGGCCCAGCTGGTGGTCGGGCTGGTCGCGCTGGCGCGGGGCGGGGAGCCCGACGAGGGCACGGTGATCTTCGTGGCCTACCTGCTGGGCGCCTTCGCGACGGTCCCGGCCGCCGGGATGCTCTCGCTGACCGAGCGGACCAAGTGGGGATCGGTGACGGTGGCCGCGGGCGCCTTCGTCCTCGCCGTCCTCGAAGTACGGCTCCACGACATCTGGGGAACCACCGGTGCCTGACACGACGACGGACGCTCCCGCCGGCCGCGGGCGGCTGGTCTCCGGCCCGGGACTGCTGCTGGTCTGGCTCTACGGGGTGATGGTGGTGGGGGCCGTCTCGCGGTCGGCCTACCAGATCTCCACCGAGTTCGACCGGGCGCCGCTGGCGTACTCGCTGTCCGCGGTGGCCGCCCTGGCCTACGCCTTCATCACGTACTCACTGGTGCGCGGCGGGGAGAGGGCCCGCAAGGCGGCGCTGGTGTGCTGCGCCGCCGAACTGGCCGGCGTACTGGTCGTGGGCACCTGGACCCTGGTGCGCCCCGACGCCTTCCCCGACGCGACCGTGTGGTCGGACTTCGGGATGGGCTACCTGTTCATCCCGGTGGTCCTGCCGGTCACCGGGATGCTCTGGCTGCGGCGCAAGCGCTGACGGGACCGGGCCGGTGCTGCGGTCCGGTCCGGGGGCTCCGGGGGCGGGCTCAGGCGCTGACGGCGAAGCCGGTCGGGGCCTTGGCGTCCTTCTCCAGGATGACCAGCTGCACGCCGTCGGAGGCGGTGCGGCCGCCGACCCGGGTGTAGCCGGCCTTGCGGTAGAGCCGCAGGTTGGACTCGCTCTTGTGCCCGGTGTGCAGGCGGAAGCGGGCCGTGGCGCCGTGGCCGGCGAGGGCCTCCTCGACGGCGCGCAGCAGACGCGCACCGAGGCCGTGGCCCTGGAGGCGCGGGTGGACGCAGAGCTTGGCGATCTTTCCGGTGCCGTCCGCGTCGACGCTCCCGCGCACGGTGCCGACGACCTCGTCGCCGAGGCGGGCCACCAGGACGGTGTCCGCCGCCAGCTCTTCCTTGAGGGAGTCCAGGGTCTGGGTGAGCGGCTGGATGCGGTAGTTGCCGTACAGCTCCGCCTCGCGCTGGAAGGCCAGGTACTGCAGTTTGAAGATCTGCTCGGCATCCTCGGCAGCCGCTGCCGAAATGGTCACGCTCATGCCCATGTGCGCATGCCTCCCGCTCACCTGGTGGCCCGATGGTCTACCGCTCCTTTCCCCACAGGCCAGGAGCCGCAACCTCTGCAGCCAGCATTCTGCGCAGACATCCCAGGCAACGGGAACGGACGGGCCCCAAACTTCCTTGTGAGATACCCAACTCCCCTGCGATTTCACGGTAGGTGAGGTCTCTGGGCGAGAGAAGTGCCCCCATCAGCTCCGGACACCGTCCCGGAAGCCGGGCGACGGCCGAGCGCAGGACCCGGTTCTCCTCCCCGTGCAGCAGGGCGCTCTCCGGCTCCGCGGCGGTCCCGGAGCCGGCCGCGGGGCCCGCGCCCGCCGACGGGCCGTCACCGGCGCGGTCGCGTCGGCGGCCGCCGCCGGCGGGGCGGCGCCGGTCGTCGTACGGGACCTCCCGGCGGGCGCGGCGCCGGGCGAGGCGGGCCTCGGCGCGCACCGCCCGGCGCAGCCAGCGCGCGGGCTCGGCGGGGTCGGCCGGGTCGGGGGCACGGCGGCCGTCCTCCAGCAGCCTGACCCAGACGGCTTGTTCGAGGTCGGCCGCGTCCACTCCGGTGCCCGGGGCCTCCGCGGCCGCCTCGGCGGAGAGCAGGGGGCCGAGGTTCTCCAGCAGGTCAGCCTTCAGCAGGTCCATGCCCGGCGGGACGAGCGGGCCGGGCCCGGCGGTTTCCGACCCGGGCACGGCCCACCCGTTCGAGGACTTGCGCTCAGCGGTTGACGGGGCGGCGGCCCGGCCGGAAGGACTCGGCCGCGAGCAGCCCGGTGTCCGGGTTGTCGGTGAAGATGCCGTCGATGCCCTGCTCGAAGTACGTACGGAAGGCGCCGAAGGCGTCCCCGTAGGCGGCCGGGTCGGCGCCCTTGCGGTACTCGGCCGGCAGGAAGCTGTTCTCGTTGCGCGCGGTGTAGGGGTGCAGCAGCAGCCCCCGGGCGTGGGCGTCCCGCACCAGGGTGGTCGGGGCGGTGAGCCGCCCGGCCGCGTCGCGCGGGAGGATCAGGTCCATGGTCGGGCCGATGCCCTGGGCGAAGCCCGCGATCCACTTCAGGCCCTCGGGCTTGACCAGGTCCGCCACCGTGCGGGGGTCCTGGGCCGCCTCGAAGTCCCAGGGGCGGGTGTGGGCGGCGGAGAGCAGGACCACCCGGGGGGCGGACACGAGCCGGGAGAGCCGCTGGATGCTGGTGGGCTCGAAGGACTGGAGGAAGAGCGCGGCCCCGCGGCCGTCGCGTCCGTAGCGGCGCAGCAGCTTCGCGAGCGGCTCCTCCAGCCCGAGGCCGAGCGCCCGGAAGTAGCTGGGGTGCTTGGTCTCGACGTGCAGCCAGACCCGCCTGCCGCGCCGCTTGCCCTCGCGGTCGGCCCAGCGCAGCACCTCCTCGAAGGTGGGCACGGCCCACCGGCCGTCGTAGAGGGTGTTGCGCTGGCGGACGGCCGGGATGCGCTCCTTCGCGCGCAGGGTCTTCAGCTCGGCGAGGGTGAAGTCCTCGGTGAACCAGCCGGTGACGGAGACCCCGTCGACGGACTTGGTGGTGCGCCGGGCGGCGAAGGCGGGGTGGTCGGCGACGTCGGTGGTACCCCCGATCTCGTTCTCGTGGCGGCACACGAGGTGGCCGTCCCGAGTCGGGACGAGGTCCTGCTCGATGACGTCGGCGCCCAGGTCGAGGGCGAGCTGGTAGGACCCGATCGTGTGCTCGGGCCGGTAGCCGCTGGCGCCCCGGTGCCCGATCACCGTCGGATACGGGAGGTCCCGGTACCCGCCGTCGCCCTGCCCGCCGCCGTGTCCGTCGCCGTGTCCGCCGCCGTGTCCGCCGCCCGCCGCGGAGGCGCTTCCCGCCCCGAGGCCGGCGATGCCGGTGCCCGCCGCCAGGACGGCCGCCCCCAGTACCGTGCGCCGCGCTGCTCCACCGTGCGTCATGAGTGCCACTCCTCGTCCGAACGGGCCCGCGGCCCCGGCAACTCCGGTCGTTGCGGCGTCTCGCGGCCCCCGGTCCGGCCGGCCGATGGTAGACAGAGGAAGGTGGCCGCCGGACCGGCTCGCGGGGAACGTGGCGCGAACGCGCGTCAACACTGCGTATCCGACACGTGAACCCGATGTGCGATCAGGGGCGACCCGCGAGTATCGTCCTCACCTGCACTACCGCCGTGTGGTGGGCGTGCGCGAACCGCTTTTCGATGCCGGAGGGCCCACGTTGTTCCGTACCGCGCTCATCAAAGCCACCGTCGGACCCGTCATGCGCCTGATGTTCCGCACCCGCGTGGAGGGCATCGGGAACATCCCCGGATCCGGACCGGTGATCCTCGCGGGCAACCACCTCACCTTCATCGACTCCATGATCCTTCCGCTGGTGTGCGACCGCACGGTCCACTTCATCGGCAAGGACGAGTACGTGACGGGCAAGGGCCTCAAGGGCCGGCTGATGGCGTGGTTCTTCACCGGCTCGGGGATGATCCCCGTGGACCGCGACGGCGCCAACGGCGGGGTCGCGGCCCTGATGACCGGCCGCCGGATCCTCGAGGAGGGCAAGGTCTTCGGCATCTACCCCGAGGGCACCCGCTCCCCCGACGGCCGGCTCTACCGCGGACGCACCGGCATCGCCCGCCTCACCCTGATGACCGGCGCCCCCGTGGTCCCCTTCGCCATGATCGGCACCGACAAGCTCCAGCCGGGCGGCGCCGGGATGCCCCGTCCGGGCCGCGTCACGGTCCGCTTCGGCGAGCCGATGGAGTTCTCCCGCCACGAGGGCATGGACCGCGACCGGTACGTGCTGCGCGCGGTCACCGACTCGGTGATGGCCGAGGTCATGCGGCTCTCCGGCCAGGAGTACGTGGACATGTACGCCACCAAGGCCAAGGCCGCGTAGGGCCTACTGCCGCTGGAGGGACCGGCTGACGCCCGCCGCCGTCGTGGTGGCGAGGACCCAGCCGGTCACGATCAGCAGGTACGACAGCCACTGGTGCCAGCCGCTCGGCGCGTAGGCGGACTCCTGCCCGAAGCCGACGATCGGCAGCATCAGGTCGAGCGTGTAGAACACCGGGTTGAAGTCCGGCGCCTCCCCCGCCTTCAGGGCGCGCGGCGGAGTGGCCGTGTAGGCGGCCACCCCGGTGAGCAGCAGCGCCAGCAGCCACCCCGCCGCGCGCAGCGGCCGGAAGCCGTAGCCGACGGTGCCGTCCTGGAGGAGCCCCCACAGCCGGGCGTGCCGGGGCAGGGTGCGGCGGTGGCGGCGCAGTTTGGCGAGCTGGACGGTCCGTGCGGCTGCCTCGTCGCCCGCCGTGCGGTAGGCGGCGGCGAGCTGTTCGTAGGCGTACGGGAGATAGCCCGTCTCCTCCCGCTCCAGTGCGGGCAGCCGCTCCTCGGCCGGGAGGTGCGGGGCGAGGGTCCGGTAGGTGAGCCCTTCGATGCGGATCTGCGCCGGCCAGGTCTCGGGCGGCATGTGCAGCCGGTCGAACTGCGAGCGGCGTAGGTTCAGACCGCCCTGGATGGTCTCGCAGGAGCGCAGCCACACCTCCCCCACCAGGCAGCTGGAGGCGCGCAGGGCGACGCCGCCGGGGTTGACGAACCGGGCGTAGGCGAAGTTGAGCTGGCCCGGTATGCGGGAGCCGGTCAGGTTGACGCGGCCGTGGGCCTCCATCCGCATGGCGCGCAGGTCGGTGCCGACGGTGAGGGTCTCTGCGTGCAGGGCGGTGTCGCCGGGGGCGAGGAGCCGGGCGCCGTCGAGGTTGACCTGGCCTCCGACGGTGGCGCCGTTGATGCGGGTCTGGCCGTGGACGGTGAGGTCGGTGGCGATGACGTCGGTGGCGATGTCCGCGTGGTTGAACTGGAGGATCGGCTCCCGGCCCTCCCCGGCGGAGGCCGGAGTGCCGATGACCGCCCGCTGGAGGAAGAGGCCGCCGGAGATGCGGGCGCCGGAGAGCCGGACGGGGCCGGTGATCGTGCAGCAGGGCAGCCGCAGCACGACGTCGATGCTGACGGAGGTGGCGGTGAGGCCGGGGAGCGCCGAGTCGCTCAGCACCAGGGCCCGCAACTGCGCTCCGTAGACGAGGGGTTTGCGCTCGAACCAGCAGCCTCGCAGCCGGATCGCGTGCTCGACCACGGCGTACTTCAGGTTGAGCTTGCCGGTGATGCGGGCGCCGCGGATGTTGAGCCCGGCGACGTGGCCGGCGGCGCTGGGCCCGCTGAGCAGCAGGGCCGTGAGCACCTCGGCGCGGACGGTGCGCTCGGGGCCCCAGCCGTCGCCGTCGGCGGCGTCCTCCTCCGGGTCCGGCCGGAAGTCGACGCGCTCGCCGCGCGGGAAGGCGTCCCGTACGCGGCGCTCGGCCGGGGTCAGATCGTTGATCTCCATCGCCGGGATGGTGTCCCGCGGTTCGGCACCCTGTCAACTGCCCTCATGAGGAAGCCTTTTGGCCGGATGACGACAGGTCAGTGCTCGATGCCGTCCTGGAGCGCCTGGCCCTTGAGCAGGAACCACGCGGCCGCGGCGGTCGCCAGCAGCACGGCCGCGCCGACGCCGGAGGCGAGCCGCAGTCCGTCCACGAAGGCCTCCTGGGCCGCGCCGACCATCTGCTGCGCGGTGTGCGGGTCGAGCGCCTTGGCCGCCTCGACGGCGCCGCCGAGGGATTCGTGCGCGGCGTCCGCGACGGCCGGCGGGACCGAGGACGGGGCGGTGAAGTCCTGGTAGACACCCGTGACGATGGAGCCGAGCAGGGCGATGCCGAGGGCGGCGCCGAGTTCGTACGCCGTCTCGGAGACGGCCGAGGCCGAGCCGGCCTGTTCCTTGGGCACGCTGGAGAGGATCACGTCGGCGGTGACGGTGAAGGAGAAGCCGGCGCCGAGGCCGACGAAGAGCAGGGCCGCGCCGAGCAGCGGGTAGCCGGTCTCCTTGTGGACCAGGGTCAGGGCGGCCAGGGCCAGGCCGATGGCGGCGAGGCCGCCGGCGACGGTGGACCGCACCGAGTACCGGCGGGCGTACCGGCCGGCGAGCAGGCCGGTGACCACGGCGCCGATGGCGGCGGGCAGCTCCGCGAGGCCCGCCTCCAGCGGGTCGCGGCCCTGGACGAGCTGGAGGAACTGGGAGAGGAAGAAGACCAGCCCGGAGAGTCCGAAGACGGTGAGCAGGTCGGCGAGGACGGCGCCGGAGAAGCCGCGGTGCCTGAAGAGCCGCATGTCGAGCAGGGGCGCGGTCAGTGTGAACTGGCGGCGGACGAAGGCGTACAGGAAGGCGGCGCCGATGACGGCCGCGGCCCAGACGCCCCAGCTCATGCCGTGGGTGGCGACCTCCTTGACGGCGTAGACCACGCCGATGACGCCGACGAGGGACAGGACGACGCTGACCAGGTCCCAGGGGCCGGCGACGGGGTTCTTGGACTCCGGCAGCAGCTTGATCCCGACGAGGACCAGGACGATCATGACGGGCAGGTTGATGAGGAAGACCGAGCCCCACCAGAAGTGCTGGAGCAGGGCTCCGCCGACGACCGGTCCGACGGCCGCGCCCGCGGAGGCGGCGGCGCCCCAGATGCCGATCGCGAGGCTGCGCTCCCTGGGGTCGTGGAAGATGTTGCGGATCAGGGCCAGCGTGGACGGCATCAGGGTGGCGCCCGCGACGCCGAGCAGGGCCCGGGCGACGATCATCATCTCGGGGCTGGTCGCGTAGGCGTTCAGGACCGAGACGGCGCCGAAGGCGGTGGCGCCCAGCAGGAGCAGCTTCTTGCGGCCGATGCGGTCGCCGAGGGAGCCCATGGAGACCAGCAGGCCGGCGATGACGAAGGAGTAGATGTCGCCGATCCAGAGCAGCTGGGTGCCGGACGGCTTGAGGTCCTCGCTGAGGGCGGGCGTGGCGAGACCGAGCACGGTGGCGTCGACCGCGACCAGCAGCACGGCCAGGACGAGCACGCAGAGCGCGAGCCAGCGCCCGGGACTCCTGGGCTCCGCCCCCTTCTGCCTGCTCAGCTGTTCTGTTCGGCTCATTTCTCCACGCTCCGTCGTGCGCCACCGAGCAGCAGCTCGGTGATCATGTACTGGAAGTCCTTGGCGGCGACCCGGCCGTCCATGACGGCCCAGGCGCAGGTGCCGACGAGGCCGTAGAGGGCCTCGGTGAGCCAGGCCGGGCTCAGGTCGATCCGGATGTCGCCCTCTTGCTGGCCGCGCCGGAAGAGGGCGCCGACCCGGGCGTCGAGCCGGGCCCATCCCTCGTTGACCTGGTCGCCCTCGAACAGCTGGTTCTCGCTGACGAGGAAGGCCAGCAGCTGGGCGTCGGGCTCGACCGCGGCGACGAGGCGCCCGAGGGCGTCCACGGCCGTGCCCTCGTCGAGGCGGGCCCGGTCGAAGGCCACCTCGAACTCCCGGATCCCGAGCTCTTCGAGCGCCCGCACGAGGGCGTCGCGCCCGGCGAAGTGCCGGTGCAGGGTCGCCCGGCCGATCCCGGCCGCCCGGGCGACCTCGTCCATCGTCGCGGTCGACTTCCGGGAGAGCAGGGCGGCCGCGTCGCGCAGCACCCGGTCACGATCCATAGCCATGAGACAAGCATAACCCGATTGAGACACACGCGTCTCACCGAGCAGGCCGCGCCGGCGCTGCTGCTGCGGATCGACGAGCGGTTCGGGCTCGCCGGGGCCGACTTCGAGGCTCTGGCGGAGTGGGGCGGCGCCGTGTGAGGCTCGGCTCCAGGGGAACGCGGCCGGGGAACGCCGTGGGGGGGGGGGGGGGGCGGGGGGGGGGGGCCCCCCCCCCCCCCGGGGGGGGGGGGGTGGGTTGTGGGGGGCCCCCCCGGTGGTTAGCAACAGCAGGCGGGATAGCGTAGGAAGAAAAAA
>NZ_JBHXSC010000026.1:0-86228 GCF_042716505.1 Streptomyces sp. NPDC058674 | reverse complement strand
CATGATCCAGACGAAGGCCGTTTCCGCGTACGGCGGTTACCGAACCGAGTGATCAAGTACGAGGCGCCGTTCGATCTCGGACGTTAAAGATCAAGCTAGCCCCGCGAACGGGGACCCGGACAAGCCCGCCGTCCAGGCTCAAGCGGAACGCGGCCCGGCCGGGCCTGGGCGGGACGCCGGTCGGCCGGGCCACACGGGCCGGAGCGCGGCGCCGGTCGGCCGGGTCAACCGCCGACGCCGGATCGAGGATCACGTGAGCTGGCCCCCTCCCGGGCCTTGAGGACGCTACGGACGGTGCGGTCAAGTCGGCTGCCGGGACGGTAGTAGACGTGGCGGACGGCGGAGAATACCTGCAGCCGGTTCATCGACTCCCTGCCCTCTTCGTTCAGCACTTCAACGGTCTCCTCGCGTCCGAGGCTCAGGAGATGCTTGGGTCCAAGAGGAATGACCATGCTGGCCGCGTCGCCGAGAGCCATGCCGAAGGCAGGCTGGCCCTGTACGAAGCGAACCGTCTGGGCAGGGGTGTCCCCGATGAGGAGCTCTCCTGACTCAGGACTGTGGATCGCCAGTCCGACCCCGGCAATGCGATGGCGGACCTTGTGGAACATCTCCTCCATCCGTATGCGCAGCAGGGCGCCGTTGGCGAAGAGCTCGTCGGTCGGGCGCAGGAGTTCGTCGACCATGTGCTGCATGCCCTCCGGGCCGATGATGTGGAGGCCGAACTCCTGCAGAGCGGCGGCCCGGACCAGCTCTTGTCCGTCGGTGAGGAACCAGCGCCGACTATGGGCTCGAAATTCGGTGAAGATGCGGTCGAAGGCTTTGCGGTAGAAGTGGGAGCGCACCCAGTGCAGGGCGAGGAAGTCGCGCAGCACAGTGTGGTGCTCGGTCTCGTCGAGAATTCGGCCAGCGTCCAGTGCGGCGAAAGCGCGCGGCAGGTTCTGCTCGGTCGCTGCCCAGAGGTCTTCAAGGGTGCCGGACGCGAAGGGGCACGAAGTTCTCGGCCCAGCCGCAGCCGGCTGGGCCCTTCAACTTGTGCGGCTGGTGGGGATGGCGCAGATCGAAGGGGTAGAGCTGGGGCCCCGATCCTGCGGTTCCCGGGGCTGTGAAGCGCTTGAGCAGGACCTTCGAAACCAGGTGCTGGCGGCGCACATGTTGGCCTGGTGTGTGCTCCAGCTCGCGGACCCGCTCCCAGAACGCGTCCGATGCCCTACCCCTTGCGTCGGGACTACTCGCCATGCTCTCCAGAGTCCCAGAACCTCCCGGCCGTGGAAACGGAATATGAAACGAAACCCGTGCCGCCCGAGCTCTCCCGCTGGCTCTCTCTCGTGTGCCGAGCGCGGCCACGACGGGCCGAAGTCGCCGGGCTGGGCGAAGCGGCGTCGCCGCCGGACTCGGGCACCCCGTTGCTGACTTCGGCGTGTCAGGGTGAACTGTGGGGAGGTCAGTAGCGCCCAGGGTCGGCGGGATTCACCAGCGCCCTGAGGGTGCAGCTGCTGTTCAGGCTCGGGTGGTGAGTCGCGCGAGTGCCACGTCGTAGCGTGTTTGGACCTCTGGACTCGGGGCTGCGCGCAGGAGGGCGGCGAGTGCTCGTACCGTGCCGTCGTCGTAGCCGGCGGCTTCCGCGTCCCGGGCCGCGAGGTCGAGCTGTGCGGTGCCCTCGGCGTGGTGTCCGAGTCCGAGCAGTGCCTCGCCCTTGATCGCGAGCAGGAGGAGGTGGGGGATGTCGGTGGCGCCGGGGCGGTAGTCGAAGTCCAGGGTGCGGGTGGCGGTGGTGAGGGCTTGCTGCCAGTGGCCGGCGTCGGCCTGGTGGCGGGCGAGATGCTGGGTGGCGAGGCGTTCGACCCTGCGGTCACCGATGCGGCGGCCCAGGTCGGCGGCGCGCTCGCAGCTGGTGGCGGCCTGGTCCAGGTCGCAGAGGGCGGCTTGGGCCATGGCGAGGACGATCAGGCCGTTGGCCTCGGCGAACGCGTCGCCGGCTCCGGCGGCGAGCGCGCACGCCGCTTCGAGGTGCACGAGTGCCTCGGTGGTGCGTCCTTCCTCGGTGAGGACCCAGCCGAGCATGTTGAGAACCCGGGCTTCGCCGTGCTGGTCGGCGTCGGCCCGAGCGGCGGTGAGGGCGGTCTGGAGGAGCGGGGCCCAGCCGTCGCGCACCCGCCACACGATCAGCGGCCACATGGTCATGACGATGCGCCAGGTGCGCTCGTGCAGGAGGGCGGCGTCGGCGGCGTTGATCGCCTGGGTGAGGTTGCCGCGCTCGGCGGTGAACCAGGCGACGGCGGCGCTCCGGTCGCCGAAGTCCCGCACCGCGGTGGGTGGGTCGAAGTCGGCGGGGAGGGGGAAGCAGTCCTCGGAGCCGGGTTCGGCCGCCGCGACGGCGGCGGTGGCGGTGGTGATGTAGTGGTCGAGGACGCGCTTGAGGGTGTCGGGGTGGGCGTCCAGGCCCCGGGCGTACAGCCGCACGAGGTCGTGCATCGTCCAGCGGCCGGGCGCGGTCTCGGTGAGCAGGTGTGCGGCCGTCAGGCGGTCCAGGGCAGTGTCGGCGGCGGTCGGGTCGGTGCCGGCCAGGGCGGCGGCGGTGTAGCGGTCCAGGTGGGTGCCGGGGTGGCGGCCGAGGGCAGCGAACACGTCCGTTACGGGCGCGGGGAGTTGGCGCAGCGTCAGGTGGAGTGCGGCGCGGACGCCGGTGTCCTCCAGGTCCAGCAGGCCAAGGCGGCGGGTCTCGTCGGCGAGCTCGTCGGCGAGTGCGGCCAGGGTCCAGCCGGGCCGCCCGGCGAGGCGGGCGGCGACCACCCGCAGCGCCAGCGGCAGTCCGCCGCACAGGTCCGCGAGGCGCAGTGCGGCGGCCTCCTCGGCGTGGACCCGGTCGGCGCCGAGGAGGCGGGCCAGGAGGGCGGTGGCGTCCTGGGGGGCGAGGACGTCCAGGGGGACGGGGCAGGCGGTGTCGGTGACGATCAGCCCGGGCAGGCGGTGGCGGCTGGTGACGACGGTGACGCAGCGGTCGCCGCCGGGCAGGAGCGGGCGGACCTGGTCGGAGTCGCGGGCGTTGTCGAGGACGACCAGCAGCTGCCGGTCGGCGGCCAGGGAGCGGAACAGGGCGGCCGCGGCCGGCTCCGACTCCGGTATCCGCTCGGGCGCAATGCCAAGGGCCAGGAGGAACTCGCGCAGCACCTCGACGGCGGACGGCTCGCCCATGTCGCTGAAACCGCGCAGATCGGCGTAGAGGCGGCCGTCGGCCAGGCCCGCGGGGTCGTGGCGGGCCCAGTGCAGGACCAGGGCGGTCTTGCCGACCCCGGCGGGCCCCACCACCAGGCACACCGGCGCCTCGCCCGCGGTGGCCCGGGTCAGCGCGTCGAGCTCGGCCGCCCGGCCGTGGAAACCGCGCGGCGCGCGCGGCAGCAGATCGGGGGCGTTCACAGTGGCCTCCGATGCCGGGGCGGCCGCCGGGACGTCCGGCGAAGGGCTGAGCGGTGGCGCTGTGGCGTCCGTGGTGCGGATGGGGCGGCGCCGGCCCGCGCTCGCGGCGTCCTCCAGCTCCCGGGCGCCGGCCGCATCCAGGCCCAGCGCCTTCGCCAACGCCTGCACGGTACGGCGCTGCGGCCCGCGGGAGCGGCCCTTCTCCAGGTAGGACAAGCCCCGCACACTCATCCCGGCCGCGTGCGCCAGGTCCTCCTGACTGAGCCCGGCCCGGCGGCGCAGGGCGTGCAGCAGCGTACCGAAGGAGTAGTCGGCCGGTGTGGTCGAGGCCATGCTGATGATCTTCCCGTGTTCGACGTGGCCCCGCCGAACCGCGAACCCAACCGGCAAAAGTATGCGCCACCTAGTTGTGCCGGTGAAAGTGCCTGGTTCACGCCCGTCCGCCCGAGTTGGATCGAAGCCTGAGGAAGACGGCCCCGGAGCCACCCGGAAGCTCTCCTCCGCCGACCCTTCGTCCCGCCGGGACCTGAAGGGGCCCGGCGGGACGAAGGGTCGGCCGCTTCCTCAACCGTCCGTCCCGCGAGGACGCCCCTGCCCCGATGCAGTGGTAGGCGCTCGCGCGGGGTCTTCGCCGTGCCGCCCACACCCGCGCGGCAGAGTGTCCAGGGAGAGAACCACCCGATGCACCTGCATCCGATACCCACCATGCGCCGATCCGGAAGGCAGCTCGCGGTCCTGCTGCTCGCCCTGGTGTCCGCCTGCAGCGTGCTCTTCGGGGCCGCCGCACCCAAGGCCCACGCAGAGGTCCCCCAGAGCCAGCGGTTCACCACCATCAACTGGCACCTGTACGCGTACGACTCCCCGAACGGGAGCTCCCGGGCGAGGGACAGCTATGACGACTACAACGCCATGGTGAACGCACTGCGCAACGCCGTCGGCCACCAGATGCCAAACGTCGACCAGAGCTCGGCCTACATGGACACCCCGACCCGGACCAACAGCAACCGTGTCATCCAGGTGATGGTCTGGACCCACGAGGCGGACGGCCAACGTGCCCACCTCGCGCTGTACTTCAACGTCGACAACCTCTACTTCCTGGGCTTCTCCGCCCGCGGCCAGCACTACCGCATCGTCCCCCGCCCCAACCAGGCAGACCGCGCGTACACCAACCACCTGCCGGAGCAATTCCGCCTCGCCTCCAACCCCGTCCCGCCGACCGCCCCCCTGTTCAACCAGATCACCGGCGACGGCAGCTACGCGCAGATGTCGGCTCCCCCGGAGTGGCGGGGTGCCCAGCGCTACGACCGGACGACGATTTACCAGCAGGTGCAGAACCTCACCAACGCCACGCCGGACAGCCGCAACTCCACCACGGTGAACCGGGCCATGGCCTACATCATCGGCGCCACCGCCGAGGCCGCCCGCATCGGCTGGATCCAGAACCGCGTCGCCCAGAGCATCTTCGCCGGCGGCGACGCGGGCGACCCGACTTTTCCGGCTCACATCGGCCCCTTCGGCACCGACCTCGAAACCAGCTGGAGCGACCTGTCCCGCATGGCGCACCGCACCGCGCGCAATGTGACCGACCCGGGTGTGACGATCGACGGACGCGTCTACCGCAACGTGTACGACCTCGGGATCCCCGACAACCGCCGTCCCCGCCTGACCCCCTTCCTCGCCCTCTACGCCAGCGGACAGCCCTAACCGCCACACCGCCGGGCAACCCGCCGGGCCCGGTCCACCACGGACCAGGCCCGGCCGTCGCGTGCCCCCGCACCCCGCCTACAGGCTTCGGCTTGTCAGGAGATGAGGTTGGGGTGTCGAGGGTCAGGCCGGTGCCGGCTATGAAGCCGTTGAGGGTGTCGGGCCGGTACTGGAGGCGTTTGAGCCGGTTGCGGACGAGTGCTTCAAGCCGGTCGAGGGCCATGACGGCGAGGTTGGACAGACCGTCCGCAGCACCGCCGCCTTCGGCGCGCGCGGCCAGCGCCCGTCGTAGACGCTCCAGTGCCCCACCGTCTCCCCGCCCGAGCCCGACCCCGAGTCGAAGTACACCGGCGCCGGCACGGTCCCGTCCGCGAGCAGGACCCCGACCGAGCCCTCGTGCGAGGCCCCGTACTCGTCCGTCGTCCAGGTCTCCTCCACCCGCAACCTCCCCAACCAGCCGAACCTCCGCACCCGCACCGGGCGCCCACTGACCATCCCGCAACCCGTCCGCTCCCGCGTCGGGAACAACAGAATGCGTCGGATCCGTGCAGGGCGTTCAGGCGCTCCGGGATGACTTCCGCTTCGCCGCTGGCTTCTTGGCCGCCGCCGGGCTCTTCTTCGCGGCCACCTTCCTGGCAGGGGTCTTCTTCGGGGCCGGGAGATCGTGGACGGTGGCGTCGACGTCGCCGGTGCGGGCGTTCTTGGCGTCGGCGACGGACTTCTCCAGCATGGCCATCAGGTCGACGACCTCGGCGGAGGCGGGCTCGGCCGGCTCGGCCGCCGCGGGCCGCTCGCCGCCGGCCTTCGCGGCGATGACCTGTTCCAGGGCGGCCCGGTACTCGTCGCGCAGCTCGCTCATGTCGAGCCCGGACAGGGTTTCGGCGAGGGCGACGGCGGCGTCGACCTCGGCGTCGGTGACGGTGGTGTCGGGGACGGGGACCTGGTCGGTGGCCCGGATCTCGTCCGGCCAGCGCAGCCCGTGCAGGACGATCACCTTGTCCATGACGCGGAGCAGGCCCAGGCGCTCGCGGTCGCGCATCGCGAACTTGGCGACGGCGACCTTGCTGCTGCGCTGCAGGGCCTGGCGCAGGAGCTCGTACGGCTTGGCGCCGACGCCGTCGGCTGCGAGGTAGTAGGAGGCGCCGATCTGGATCGGGTCGATGCTGTCGGCCGGGACGAACGCGACGATCTCGATGGCCTTCGCAGTCGGCAGCGGCATGTTGTCGAGGTCGGCGTCGGTGATCTCCACGAGCGTGCCCGTCGCGGTCTCGTAGCCGCGGCCGATCTCGTCCTGCCGCAGCTCCCGGCCATCGACCTCGCAGACCTTCCGGTTCCGGATCCGCCCGCCGTCGGCGAGGTGGATCTGCCGGAAGGACACCGCGTGCGACTCGGTAGCGGGGTAGACCTTGATCGGAATGGTGACCAGCCCGAACGAAATAGCCCCTGACCAGGTAGGACGCACACGAACCTCCACGCTGCTCGCCCCTGATTCCAGGGTCCCACCCAGTCGGCGCAAGCGCTGCCCGCAGGGAGCCGTCTGATCCAACGCTCTCGCCCGGAGCCTGCCGCCTGCTTGCGACAGCCAGGAGGCCATAGTCCAGGCGCCCCGGATGGGGGCTGCTCTACGTGCCCTCGGGCCAGATCTGCGGGCTCTTCCCTCCGCGGAGTTCGCCCCTGAGCCGGGTCTCGACTTCAAGGCGGGACTGGCCGCTCTCCGCAGCCCAGCGGTCGATCGCGTCGCGGACCGTGTCGGCGCGCTCGCCCCACTCCCGCCAGGCGGCCTGCCACTCCTCGTGCGCCTCCGGCGGCCAGCCGCCCTCAGCGGACGGCCGCCCGTGCCGGTCCTGGATCTCGCGTAGGAGCGCCCAGGCGGTGTCCGCCCGCTTCTGGAGCCGGATGTAGTCGGATTTCAGCCACGACCGGATCGTAATACCCGGCAGAGACAGTAGGAGCGTCAGCGGGATCCCGCCGGACGACGCGGCGCCGGCGCAGCAGTCCGTACGCGGACGTCGCAGGTCAGACGGCCGGGGATCCGGTGTACTCGTGGCGCTGGAAGCCGCGTCCGTCTCCGTGCCAGTCCAGGAACAGCACCACGTCAGCGAGGGCGCGGTTGCCGATTCGATGGCTGATCGTGTCCGTGCGGTAGCGCCCGTCGTAGTTGGCCTTGGATGTGCTGTCCTCCAGCCGGGCTTCCAGGCCGGCGAAGTCCTTCTCAGCAACCACAGGGTCAGTCCCGTCGCGGGATTGCTTGATCTGAAGTCGGATCTTGGCAGCGTCGAAGATCGTGGGGTCGTCGACGGAGTAGAAGGTGGGGCCGTCCCACCGGGCCTCGGCGTAGGCGTAGGCGGTGGCTCCGGAGCGGGCAGCGCACACGGAGATGGTGACGTCCCAGTTGTCGGGCCACGGCCCGCTGTATGCGGTGTCGTCGATGGACCGGGTGCTGCCGGAGCACTGGTAGCGGAGCTGCGCCTGGGTCGCCGTGGTGGCCGGGGTTGTTGCTGCGACGCAGACCAGTGCCGCCGCTGCCGCGAGCACGGGGTACGTGGTGGTGTTCATGGAGGGTCAACTGCCGGCCTGGCCGTCTGCGACACGGAGCGCGGCGAAAGCCACCCCTAGGAGGGACGTCCCCCTACGTGTGTCCGGCCCTTTCGATCGGGGTGACGCCCCCGTTCAGCTCAGAGCGCGGCCGTGTTCCCGACGCCGAGGCGGGCAAGGCGGCAGCCTGGGTAGCGGAGTCCGCCCGGAAGCCCTTCGCACGTCGACCGGGCGGACCGTCTCGTCTCCCACTCGCCAAGAGACAGTAAGAGGCTCGTGAACCACTTCGCCCTGCCTGTCATCGAGGACGGCCACATCCACGGCGCTGCGGTTCCCGTGTCGACGCGGTCGGAGGCATCGTGACCTCGACTGGGCGGGGTCCGAATGCGGAGCCCATCGTGGCGCACCACGTGACCCTGTCCTTCCAGCCGGGGCCTGCGGGGGTGAAGGGTACCTGGGCTGCTGCCGCCGTCGCGGACAGGAAGTTCCGCGGCTTCGTGGGCAGGTACGCCAGCCAGGAGGGCGATGTGTGCATCGAGCTGCTGGAGGAGACTGCCAGCGGCAAGCTCATCGTGGTGAAGAGGTGGACGAAGGACCGCGGTGTGGAGACACGGCCCCGCCCTTGACCCTGATGAGGCTCGTTGAATTTCCCCACCCGGAGCTCACGGGATCCCCAGACCTGCTGATCTTGCTCCCCACCCGCGGTTCGCTGAACTCCGTACGTATGACTCACTGCTTCATTGGCTCGGGTGTGCACGGTTGTTGGCCCGCGGCCGTGGCCGTCGGCGCTGGATCAGGCACCGCTCGCTCGGGCCACACGGGGCTGGGCTCGCAGGGCAGGTAGTCGAGCACAGTCGTCCGCTCCGGCCAGGCTCTCGCCCAGTGCCAGGAGGGAGAGGATCTGTACTGGCTGGCCGGCTGTGGCAGCGGCCTCCAGTTTGTGGTGGCCGTCGAGGAGGAAGTGGGTCAGGCCCCAGTGCACGAAATAGTCGTCCCCCCGGTCGAGGGCGGGCTGGCATACGTCCAGCGTGGAGATCGCCACCGCCGTGGGGACCGTTCCCTGCTCCATGAGCGTGACGTACTCCTCGACGCGCCCCCTCTCGTTCCACGTCGGGGGAACCATGGGTACGACGAACTCGTAGAGGTGGGCGTCCGTGTCTACGACGGTCTCGAAGGTTCGGTAGTACGGGGTGTGCGGGTACTCCGGGAGGCCCCAGAACTGGTCGATCCCCCACGTCGTGACCTGCTCGCCACTGAAGTAGTCGCCGTCCTTGCCGGGGACGACCAGCCGGGGTTTCACACGCAGGAGCAGTGGAAGGTACTCGCCCTCAGGCAGCAGGGTGGCGAACGCATCGATCACTCCGCCGTCGTCCAGATCGTGCAGCGCGCCGGTGAGTTGTTCCTGCACGCCCTCCAGGGACAGCTTCTCCCTTGAGCCTTCCAGCCGGCGGAACAGGAACGGGCAGGTTCCGCAGTAGAAGCTGAGCTCGAACGCAGGCTCGTCGTCGACCATGAGCAAGCGGCGCCGCGGGCCGCCGCCGATCTCCTGCAACTCCGTGTCGAAGCGCAACCGCGCCTCGGGTGCGGGGAGGCCGAGACTGCGTGGGGCGCCCGATTTGATCATCACGGGTCGACCGTACGGGACGCTGTTGATCGACTCCACCGACTACCGAGCGCGGACCTGGCCGATCGGGCTTCCCAATGGAGAAGTCAATCCGTTTGGGTGTTCGCCTCTCGTTCCGAGAGGAACTCGTCGAGCAGGTCGAAAAGCACTTTGATGACGTGCTGTTCCTGGTCCGCGGGAAGGTCCCAGGACTCCCACCCGTCAGGGAGCGCAAGGTGGCGAACCTGACCGGGCCATGCGTGATTGCAGTCGCGGCCTCGTCTGGCTACCAACCACTCGCTCCAGCCGTCCAGACCTGGTCCGCCATGGCGCACGGAATGATGGTGGTAGCCGTCCAAGTACGCCTCCAGACCCGTGAGCGTCGTCCGACCGACGAACATCCCGGGTCGCTTCGCCACGTTGGCCCAGTACTCGCGCTCGCCCATGCCTATGAGATCCATTCGGTCATGATCTCGCGCCAGACCAGGTTCGTCTTCAGCGGGCAGCTGCTATCCGGTGATCTGCGGCGGTGCGGTTTCGTAGAGGCGCCGGTCACGGATCAGGGCCCATAGGATGTTGACGCGGCGGCGGGCTAGGGCGATCACGGCTTGAGTGTGGCGTTTTCCCTCGGCTCGTTTGCGGTCGTAGAAGGTCCGGGAGTTGGGGTCGTAGCGGACGCTGGTCAGCGCGGACATGTAGAAGACCCGCTGGAGGCCGCGGTGGTAGTGACGGGGCCGGTGGAGGTTACTTGCCCGAGTCGTGCGGCGCCGGTGCAAGCCCGGCGAATGCGGCGAGCCGGTCCGGGGTTGCGAAGAAGGCGAGGTCACTGCCGACTCCGGCAAGAAACTCGGCGCCGAGGAGAGGCCCGATGCCGGGCATGCTCGTGATGATCTCGGCGAGGTCGTGGGCGCGGAAGCGGTCCTCGATGAGCCGGTCGACCTCCGTGACCTTCTCGTTCAACGCCCGCACGTCGGCGGCGAGGGTCCGCACCAGCTGGGCCATGACCGCCTCGCCAGGGACCGCGGTGTGCTGCTGTTCGGCGGCGTCGATCGCCGTGGCCGCGAGCTCATCCGGTGTGCGGACGCCCCGTGCTCGGAGCCAGCGGGTCAGCCGGGCCGTGCCCATACGCCGTATCGCCGCCGGCGTCTGATAGCCGTCGAGGAGGACCAGCGGGCCGGCACTGGTGAGGACGAGAGCGCGCTCCAGGGCAGGGAACATGCCAGTCAAGGTGGAGCGCAGGCGGTTGATGGCCCGGGTGCGGTCACGGACGAGGTCCGTGCGGCGGCTGGTGAGCATCTTCAGCTCGATGGTGGCCTCGTCGGTGGGCCGCATCGGCTTGAGGTCCCGGCGGATGCGGGCCTGGTCTGCGATGACCAAGGCGTCGCGGGCGTCGGTCTTGCCCTCGCCGCGGTATCCGTCGCTGGCCCGGTTGACGACCCGGCCGGGGATGTAGAGGAGGTCCTGGCCGTGGCCGGTGAGCAGGGCCAGGAGGAGGGGCCTTGACCCCGGGTTTTGGACACCGGAGACACTTGGATCTTGACGGTCCAGGAGAACGGAGTCCCCGTGGGGATGAAGCATTACCCCGCCGAGTTCAAGGCGGACGCGGTCGCGTTGTACCGGTCGAGGCCCGGAGCGACGATCAAGTCCGTCGCCGCCGACCTCGGGGTGAACACCGAAACGCTGCGGAACTGGATCCGAGCCGCCGACGGCCGCCGGCCCGGCGCCCACTCCGCACCGCCGAGCGCCTCGCGGGCCGCGACGACGCCGTTCAGGCAGAGCTGGCCGCCGCCCGCAAGAGGATCCGCGAGCTCGAGGAAGAACGCGACATCCTCCGCAAGGCGGCCCGGTATTTCGCGACGGAGACGCGCTGGTGAACCGCTGCCAGTTCGTTGACGATCACCAGCGCCGACACGGCGTGAAGCGGCTCTGCGACATCCTCGGCCTGGCCCGCTCGAGCTTCTACTACTGGCGCCGCACCGCAGCCGCGAGAGCGGCCCGGCAGACCGTCGAAGCCCAGATCGCGGCCCGGATACGCAAGGTCCACCAGGACTCCGACGGCACCTTCGCGAAGCTCGGCTTCACCCTCTCCCCCGACGGCATCGGCATCCCCACCCCGGCCGGGATCATCTGCCACGGCCCGCTCAAGGGCTTCAAGTTCTCGGTGAAGCCGCTGCGCACCGGTGTCCAGATGGAGCCAATGGCCACCCCGTACGGGCGGCATCTGGTCATCCGGGGCGTCCTGCCGGTGCCTGCGCGCTGACCTCCCTGCCCGGCTATGCGAGCGAGCCCCGGACCGCGTCGGTCCGGGGCTCGCGGGCTGTTCGGGTGCGGCCGAGTGGCGACTGCCCGGGCTGTTTCGAACGTTGATCGCTCGCGTCAGGCCAGCGCAGCGCGCCCTTCGTCCGTGGCCTCGACCAGGTCGGGGCGCTCACCGTTCGCCGGGTGGACGACCCGCACCAGGTTCTTCTGCCAGAGGGAGACCGAGGCCCTATAGAGCGTGAACTGCTCCTCGTACCAGGCCAGGCGAACCGGGTCGTCCTCCGGGGCGTGCACCTCGGGTGGGACAGCCTGGGTGAGTGCGGGGAAGGACGTGGACATCGCGGTCGGGGCGGTCTTCTGCACTCAGACGAGGAATAGGCGTGTAGCCCGTTTGGTATTGCCTGTCGGGCGTTGGCCGGTGGGGTGGGCGAGTGTGGTGGGGTCACCCGTTTCGTGCTGTGTGTCAGGGAAGGGTCCACCTATGCCGTTTACCGAGGTTGTCACCTTCCGGCTGAGGGAAGGGGTGCGGACTGAAGATTTCCTGGCTGCGGCATTTCGGATGGACCGGGAGTTCCAGCCGACTCAGCCCGGCTATCTGCCGGGCAGTCGTCGTACGCTCCGCTCACCTGACGGCACGTGGATGATCTCGGTGGACTGGGAGACGGTGCAGGATTCGGAGAACTCCCAGGCCGCGTTCGCTGACGCGGGGGAAATCACCGAGGCGTACCTGGGCGCCATGGACCCTGACAGTGCCCGGATTGAAACGTGGGAACTCTTCATCCCTCCGGCGCAGTAGGCCGCAGGGCATAAAGCGCCTGGTCAGGTCCGGTGCTCCTTGCGTTGCGGGCCGACGGGTGCGCTGCTGGAGGTGAACGTGGCGGCGAGATCTTCGATGAACTGGTCGGTTACGGGTTCGCGGGAGATGAAGCGCCGGAAGAGTACGGGTCCGCACAGGCGGGCGTACTCGTCGGCGTCCACGCTCACCCCGAACGGTGCCAGGAGTTGGCTGAGGGCGTCGCGGCGGTTGGTGACCAGGCGGTTCAATGCCTGGTCGCTTTGGGGGTCGTGGTCGGCCTGGGCGGCGAGCATCATCAGTGCGCTCGCGTTCGCCTGGGCCTCCATGCCGGCGCGCAGGCTGCGCAGGAAGGCGGCGACGATCTGCTGCGGGGTGCCGGAACCGTCGGGGTACTCGGTGGGCGGGCCCTCAAGGAGCAGGTCCATGAACAGGCGCTCGCGGCTGGGCCAGTGCCGGTAGAGGGTCTGGCGCGTGACGCGCGCCCGGGCGGCCAGTTCGGTGTAAGTGACCGCGTCGGGGCCTCGGGTGGTGAGCAGTTCGCGGGCATGGCCGAGCACGTGGGCCCGGGTCCGCTCGATGCGGGGGTCGGTTCTGGCGGCAGCGCCGACTTCGTCAGTCATGAGTGAATCATACAAGCCCATCGCTATCATACGACTCGTTCTATAACTACGGGTGTTCGCTCCGGGTCTCCCGCCTCCGGTATCTCGAGCTGGGTCCCTCCGGTGCATCACCCCCGCCGATGCGCCATGCGCGCTCCCGCGAACCGAAGGAAACCCAATGATCACGATCGACAAAGACGCCGACACGCTCACGGTCATGATCGTGTTCACTCTCGAGGCCTCCGATCAGCCGGCCCTGCTGGAAGCCATCCGCACGTTCGTCCAGGACGTGGTGCGCCACCAGCCGGGCTTCGTCTCCTCCACCGTGCACGTCAGCGATGACGGCACACGCATCATCAACTACGCCCAGTGGGAGAACCGAGACGCCCTCGAAGCCTTCCGGGCAAACCCCGACGCCATGAACCGGCGCGGTGACATCATGCGCTTCGACCAGGAGAGCCACACCTACCGGATCGCCTTCCAGTCAGAGCGCCTCGCTCCCTGAGACGGCGCGGCCGTTTGCCGGCAGCCCGCCCCCGGGACGAGCCGCGGGAGGCTGCCGCCCCTCACGGGATACGCGGTACAACGATGGGCCGCACAGAGCAGTCTCTGTGCGGCCCCGCCGCCAGCCGGATCCCGCCTCAGGGGAGAAGAACGATCTTCCCGCGGTTTCGGCGGGTGTCGATGTCGGCGTGCGCCCGGGCCGCTTCGGCAAGCGGGTAGGTACGCCAGATCGGGACAGTGAGCTTGCCGGCGGCGGCCAGCTCGGCCAGTTCCGGCAGCGCTTCGGGAGCACGGTCGGAGGGATCCATCCCGGTGAAGCGCACGCCGTACTGGGCGGCGCTCATGTCGGCGAGGGTGATAACGCGCTCCGGACCACCGGCCAGTTCGATGGACTGGGGCAGCACGCCCGCACCGGAGGTGTCGAGCACCGCGTCAATCCCCTGCGGCGCCGCGGCGCGCACCCGCTCGACCATGCCGTCGCCATAGAGCACGGCGGTGGCGCCGAGCCCGGTGACCCGCTCCAGGTCGGCCGCCCCAGCCGTGCCGATCACGGTGACGCCGCGGGCGACGGCGAGCTGGACGGCAATCGCGCCCACACTGCCCGCGGCGCCATGGATCAACAGCGTCTGACCGCCGCGCACGTCGAGGTGCTTCAGGGCGCGGAAGGCAGTCTCCCCGACGGTCGCAAGCGCGGCCGCCACCTCCCACGACAGCCCCTGCGGCTTGACGACCGGCCCGCCCAGCAGTGCGTACTGCACATACGCCCCGCCCGTGGCCACACCCAAGACCTCATCACCCAGGGCAATGCCGCTCACCGCGTCCCCGACGGCGTCCACGACACCGGCCACATCCATTCCCGGGGTGATCGGGAACTCGGCCGGGAACACCCCGGCCAGCTCGCCGCGGCGGATCTTGTTGTCCAGCGGGTTCACCGCCGCCGCCCGGACCCGGACCCGGACCTCGTGCGCGGCAGGCTGCGGCATGTCGACCTCGGAGAAGGTGAGCACCTCCGGGCCGCCGAAGCGCGTGTACGTGATGGCTGACGGCATGAGAACCTCCCAGAGAAACAAAATAAGACGATCTGTAGTTAAACATACAGGACGTATGATTGTCGAGCCACGTCGAGGCCGCGCCGGGCCGGGCCCCCTCATCGGGGTCAGGCGGAAGGAAAGGTGGGCATCGGCGCGCCTGCCCAGGTGGCTCTGTCCGCGTTCCACTGCATCAGCAGGCGGGCGGGCAGGTCCCGGCGCTCCACGACGCGGACCGCCACGGGGTTGATCCACACACCTCGCGCGCCGACCCGCTCAACGAAGCCGCGGGCCTCGAGCCGGTCCACCGCTTCTGCGGCTTCTTCAGCTTCCCGGCACGGTAGCGCTCGATCGTGCGGGTCGAGGTGCCCAGACGCTCCGCCAGGCTCCTCGCTGACCCCGTCATCCGCGTGAGGAGGAATTTCACCTGTGCATTGGCGGACTTCGGCGCGGGCCGAGTGAACACCTTCCGCTCCGCCCGCGCGAGGGCCTCCAGGACCTTGCCGCGGCGCGGGACCGGCTGCTGCTGCTCGTGATCACTCATGCCACCAAGGAGGCCACGGCGCCCCTGTGGATAAGGGACGGCCATCAGCGGCGGCCGTCCCTGCGCGCTGACGTCTGAGACCCCGACCGTTAGGTGGCGGACAGTTGGCGAGGCCGCGGCGCGGTTCCCGGGCCAGCGCTCCACCGGCCCGGTGGGGACGGCCGAATGCCGGACCGGGTCGGTAACCGCTGCCAGGACGGCCGGCCTTCATGGGCGCGGGCGCCCTGACGAGCATGGGCTTCCCCCGGAAGAGGTCGCCGTGTAAGCGGCGCACGAGACCGATTCCTCGCCAGACCGGTCCTCGGTGCTTGATCATCCCGATGGCCAGATACCCAGGGCAGCACATTTGCCTCCGTGCACCCGCCTTCACCGACCGGCGGCTCAGCCCTCTGATCCAGCGGGCGAGTCGCCGGCTGGACCTCGGTGGGTAGCTGGGCAAGTCCGGCTCGTGCCCGAAGCAGAGCCGCTGTCTGGGCGGGCGGCGAACTCTCGGCGCCGTGCCGTGCACGATGGCTGGTATCAGCCTGCGGGTTCGTGGACACGCCAGATAGGAATGCCCTTGTCGGACGCGTGCTGGAGGTTCGCCAGGAGTCGGCTGGGCATCTTCGAGGGAAGACACGCAATGACCAGTTCGGCACCGATGTCGATCAGGTGCTGGTTCTGGCGGCGTCCGGCGGTTCGACAGAAGGTACCCCCGTCCGCACGGCGGAGACGGTGTTCAGGATCCTCCGACGGGCATTCGGGAACGCATACTTCCCAGTTGCACGCGTGGTCGTGGGTGTGCAGACGGTGTGTCCGTGCCCAGACGCCCGCATGACGGCCGGCCGGGTCGAGGCGGCTGTAGACGAAAACCAGCGGGGCCTGTCCGTGAAGCTGGCGGGCCCGTTGCTTGACGTGTTCAAGGGCTTCGATCAGAGCCTCGACATGCGTCCATTTGTCCGGGCCGATAACTAGCACACGGACCGCCGTGGCGGTGACGAGTCCTGAGATCGGCAACGAAGGGTGTTCGGAATTCCACCGTTCAATCCAGCTCTTCCCGGTGATCTTCGTTGCCGTTGCCCAGGCGGGGGCCATGCAGTCCACATGCAGACGGCGCTGGCTGTCGATATGGCTTGGGCGCACCCAGTCGGCTGCGTCGCCGGTCACCTCTCGCCACAGCGTTTGCAGCTCCCATGTCATTGGTGTGGCACTCCTTCCGAGAGGATGCCGGTCCACGGTAGCGGTGCAGCCTCCGGCAACAGGAATGTCGACCTGGCGCGCTGTGCCCGTTCGGCTCGGGGCCCGCCGCCGGGCCGCAGCCTCCTTCGGTGTCCCTGCTGGGCGGATCGATTCGCCCGCGGCCGGGTTCCGGACCGTGTAGTTCCCACAAGGGCAGCAGCCCACGGGGTAGCTCCTGCTGCCGCGCGGCCGGACCGCGCTCGCGACGGTGGGCAATCAGAGGGTTACAGAGCTGGGGCGCACCGTTGGCAGCGGGCGTAATTTCGGCCGCCCTTGGGGCCGGTGCGGTCGGCGATCCATGTCCTGGCCTCCTCCGGGGTCATCGCCGTGAAAGAGGGGTAGAAGCGGGCACCTTCGAAGATGTCGCGGTCGTATGGGACGACGGTGTGGCTGTAGAGGTGCAGTGCCTGCGTGTACGCCTCACCGGCCGGGCGGGCGTAGTTGTCCGGGGTTTCCCGCTTGACCACAGAGCACGTGGTGTCGTGAATACCTCGGCGTCCGGCAGCGAAGGGGTACACCTCCGGCTGCTGAAGGCGTTCCCACAGGACGTCCGACTGGTCAAGCAGCTCCTCGAACCACGAGCGACGCTCTTCACACAGGGCACACCCGCCGGCTGCCTGGCAATCGGCCCGGACCTTGGCAGGGTCCTCGAACGCCCTGCAGCCGAAGGGGCCGTACAGCTTCTCGGCGGCTTCGAGAAGCAGGGATCGGGCCGCGCCCGCTTCCACGGCACCTTGCTCAACGTGCTCCAGGAGGTCGAGGATAGCGGGGAGTTCTACTGAGTACCCCCACCCTGCAGAGATCTCCCGCCGGCGCTCTTTCGCAAACAGGTCACCGAACGACACGCGTACCCCGGGCAGGACGGCTCCGCGGAACTTGAAATCGACCGCGACCCCTCCACTGGACTCGTCGCCGCTCAGGTCAACGTCGTCCCATCGGTACACGGTCGCCGGGGCGAACTGCTCAGGAATGTGTACGGCCGCCGTCCTGCCCGCTGGCGTTTTGACGACCGGGCGGGGCTTCTTTGCGGAGGAACCCTGCTTTGTGCGGCGCTTCTTCGACATCCCACCGACTCCATCGTCCGACGGGCTCTCTTTGGTTGACCACCCCGAGAGCCGGATATCCAGGGCAGCACATTCTGCCCCTTGGCACCCTCCTTCACGGACCAGCTACTCATCCGGTCTGCTCCAGCGGATGAGGCGTGGTCTGGATCCGGACGGGCAGCTGGGCAAGTCCGGCCCTCTCGGCTCGAGCCCGGTGCAGCGCACTTTGCCGGACAGCCTCGGCGTCACGGCGCCGCTGAGCAAGGGCGGCATCGATCGGTGCCGGCTGATCGTCACGGACCGCCTCCGACTCCGGGAACGCACGGCGGCTCGCCTCCCGGAGGACCCGGTTCTGCCGCTCCACCGCGGCCGCGATGGCCGGGTCGGGCTGCCGCTGGGTGTGAACCTGCTGGTGGGCTTCGAATGCGCGGTGGTAGCCGGCCGTCGCCGTCTCCCGAGTACGCACCGGCCCCTGTGGAACCGGGGTCCTCACTGGGTCCGGGTCGGCGGCCGCGCTGGGCGCGGGCAGAGGGCCGGGTGACAGCACGCGGATCGTACGGACCGCGTCGGTGCGCGCGGACCGGTTGGCGTCGGCGATGATCCGTGGCGCCTCCAGGCGGGCCTTCGTCGCCCAGGCCGTGGAGTCCGGGCGCAGCGTCAGCTCTCCGCGCTCGGCGTCGTAGCCCACCGCCGCGACGTGGTCGGCGAGGTCGGGGGCGAGGGCCGCCCACCGTTCGCACAGGCCGGCGCCGGCCGCCGGGATGTCCCAGCCGCGTTCGGCCAGGAGCGCGGTGAACGCCTCGCCGAGGCTCATGGGGGCACGGCCGTCGCGCCGGACCGTCCGGGTCACCCGCGGCTTGCTCTTCGCCGTGCGGGCGCCGTTCTTCTTTGCGGCCTCCCGCGCCGCCCGCAGTGCGACGCGGGCCAGGTCCACGCCGCTGGGCTGGGGTGTATGGCTCATCACGCCACCTCCCCGGCGAGCTCCTGGGAGCGGTGGGTGAGGCAGACGCTGCGGGTCGGCAGGGCCCTGCGGGTGCAGGGCGTCTCACCGTCACGGCCGGAGCAGGTCCCCGGCACCGACGGCGCAGCGGGAGGCGCGGGTTCGACGGCGGCCAGGGCGTCGGCCTCTTCGCGACAGAGCCTGCACAGGCCAGTGTCGACGGCCCGGCCAGTCAGGAAGATCACGCATCCGCAGCTACCGCACGAGGAGCGAGGCGGGCCTTCGGGCTCCCGGGGCGCCGGGACCCGTGCGGAGCGCCGGAGCGCTGCACCCAGCTCGCAGTCGGCGCAACGCCCGGACGGGCCAGGGCGGGCGCCGTGCTGGGGGCACAGGCCCTGCTCCAGGCGTTGCTCGCGCTGGCGGGCGGTGAACCGGTCCTGGATCGTCTCGGCGCACAGCTCGCAGACCGCGCCGGTCCGCCAGATGATGCCGGCCTCGCAGTCCTGGTAGCCGCAACCCCAGCGGGGCAGGGCCACCCCGAGCAGCCACCGGCCCGGGTCGCGGATGTCAGAGAGCGCCACCGGGGCCAGGCGGGCCACCAGCCGGTGCTGGAGACGGTCGGCGGCCGTGCCCTCGCGCAGCTGGCGACCAATCTCTCGGGCGATCTTCCGGACGACGAAGGCACTGGTGACGCGTTCCAGCAGCACGTGGACCGGTTCCAGCACGGAGTAGATCTCTGGGCTCATGGACAGCTGCGGTCCGGAGTACGACGATCCGACAGGCGCCCCGCTCGTGCTGCGGCGCATTTCGCCGTTCGGCTTCGAGGAGGGCTGGCTGATCTCACCCGCGCGCAGCGCGACATCACCCTCGCCTTCTGAACGCGCCGCAGCGTCAGCCGGGTCTTCCACAGCCTCAGCGCCCTCAACTACCTGTACCTCGCCTACGGCGGGTGAGATGAGTGCACGCTCGTCATCAGGTGAGTCAGTCTTAGGTAGTTCCTTATTCGCGAGGGACCCCTCACCAACCCGCACACCCGATCCCTCACTAACCAACAGACATGCTGTCCCGTCAGCCACACCTTCCACAGGCTGCTCCGCGCCCTCCTGGACCTCCTTCAGCACCGAGTCCGCGACCGGCTCGCCGCCGCTCACGACGGCCTCGGGGGCGATGTCGTGAGCGATGTAGCGGTGACGGCCCTGCGCGCCCGCACGCCGCTGCACCGTCACCCATCGCGCCGCCTCCACACCGTCGACGACCTCACCGGCCGCCGCCGCCGTGATGGGCTGGCCGGCCTTCCTGCCCGAGCGGTGGCGCAGGTATCCCGCCAGCTCCCCCTCGGTCAGCGCGATGCCCATCCTCTCCGCGAACACGATGACCGCGTACGCGCGCAGTTGCCGGGGCGTGAGGTCCTCCGAAGCCGCCACCGGCAGCCACACGAACTTCTCCGTCCGCGTCACCTGCCGCACCGTCCGCAGCGCGGACTGGCCCTTCCCGCCGGGCAGGGTCCGACGGACCGACCGCAGCTCCACGACCCCGTCCGGCCCCGGACGGGTCAGCTCCTTCATCCCGCGCTCCACCGACGCCACCGACAGCCCCAGGTACGAGGCGATCCTCACCGACCGCGCGTCACACCCCTCCGGCCGGGCCGCCAGCGCCGCCACCTTCATGTACACGGACAGCGCGACGTCCGAGTAGAACGGCAACGACACCAGCCGCATCGGGACCCGCACCCGCTGCCGACGCACCGGTACGGCCTCGGCCACGGCAGAAGAGGTCGACGAGCGCGGGGCGGGGATCATCACAGCGGCCGACGCCGCCACGGCGTTCACTGGTCCACCCGAAGGTGCGAGATGTAGATCATCCCGGCAGCCTTACGCAGGACCCCTGTGGACAAGGGACGCGCAGCAGCAGGAGCCCCGGCCCCTCCTGCCCTGCGGGCAGAAATCTTGGATCCCGTCCCGCACCACGGGACGGAACTCGGGATCACCACGACGGCTTCGGCCACCAGGGCGCCCTCCAGGGCGTCTCCGGAGACCGCGAGCTTGCCGGTTCCTACGGGAAATCCAATTTCCGGTACGAACCGCACATACCGGGGGGAACAGGACGCCGATCCCGTCACATGGGAAGCCCGACGAGGTCGAACCGGGGTGAAACGGACAGGGCCGAGCTGACAAGGGGACACCACGTCGTGCACTATGAGAAACGACCTGCTCTCCATATAGCTGGACAGCCGCGCCCCTCGGGGCTGGCCCACCAGGTGTGTGGATGTGACGGGTGAGCCCCCCTTCGTGAGAAGCGGGGCAGACACCGATCGGGCGGGGGGAGATTTCTCCCCCCTCTTGGTTGCCTGCGGAGCGCGAAAGCCCCTGTGGTGGGGGCCTCCGGCGAAGCGGGCGGCACTGCTACAGCTGTGGTGGCCGTGGTAAGTGGCCGGGTGTGGATGGCCCTGGTTAGGGGCCGACGTAAAACGAGCGGCTCGGTGAGCCGCAGCTCAGGACCGGAGGCAACCGGGACTGAGCGTTGACCTGGACGTGAATCCGGTCAGGACGAGGCCAGCGAGGCCGAAGCGGATGGTTAGTCCGCCGAGGCGACGCGGCCATGGCGGTTACGTCACGCCGACCCCCTCAAGAACAGAGGCGGAGTCGGTGTGCCCGCACACCTGAAGGGTGGAATCGATCACGGCTGTAAACGGCCTAGTTGCGCGGTGGAGAAGGCAGGTCACTGTCGGTCCTCCTTCGCGGAAGGCAGGCCGTAGCGGAGCTGGGCAAGCAGGGCTTCGGGTCGCTCGTCATATACAACATGCGGCTCAGCCTCAGTCGGAGGATGGAAGCGCGTGGCGAAGCGCAACAGGTCTTGCTCGCTGAACTCGATGGAGTTGGCGTCGACATCAGCGAGCTGGTTCCGCTCGCGGATTCGTGACCATCGCACTTCA
This sequence comes from Streptomyces sp. NPDC058674, assembly GCF_042716505.1. Taxonomy (NCBI): domain Bacteria; kingdom Bacillati; phylum Actinomycetota; class Actinomycetes; order Kitasatosporales; family Streptomycetaceae; genus Streptomyces; species Streptomyces sp. NPDC058674. Next base: position 65,109 of record NZ_JBHXSC010000026.1, on the reverse strand, counting down.
TGCGGCACCGGCAGGTACACCAGGGTGGGGACGCCACCGGCCCTTGCGACTAGAGCCTGCCATTCGGCCCGCTCTTCCGGTGTCCAGAAGCCGTGGTCGACCACGACGTCATCACCGGCCTCAACCAGTCCTCGGAGTTCACCAGCGACATCTTCAAGGACGGGAGCTTCCCGAACTCGGAATTGTCCCCTGGGGAAGTCGACGCCGTACCGGCCGTAGCGACGGAACATCTCTTCATCAGGACACAGCCGTGTGAATCCCGCGGCTACGAGGGCTCTTGCCAACGTCGTCTTACCGGCGCCCGGCATCCCCGCCATCAGAACGACACGTGACTTGCGCGGCACGTCTCCGCCCATGGCCGAGGTACAAGTCGAGGTCAGCACGTCATGTCCGCCGTTTCGACGCGAGTACGGCCGGGAGCGCCCAGATCCACGCCGTACTCCAGAGGCCGGCCTTCGCGGTCGACGAACCGAGCGGATAGGACGAGGATCGCTTCGTTCGTACCGGGCTGGAGCTCCAAGAGCTGGGCGTCCTCGGCGGTGGCGATGCGGGCCGTGGTTTCGTCCGTACGCTTCACAGCCTGCCGACCTGTTTCCTGGGCGATGAGGTCGAGGGACGTGCCGCCGATCAGGCGTTCGTTGCGGAGGAGCGCGGGCACGGCCTGGGCGAACTCGAGCTGGATCCACGAGGTCGAGTGTGCAACGACGCCGTGCCGGTCACGGTAGACGCGGGTTCGCCGGATGACGTCGTCGCCAGCTTCCACCCCCAGAGCCGCAGCAACGTTCTGCGGGGCAGAGACGACGGCGGCGGTGTGTCCGTCGGAGCGTTCTCCCGCACCCCATGAAGAACCAGTACGGCGCCCGCGTTCCAGGCGCTGGCCTCCAGAGGAGAGCGACATGGGCTGACCGATGCGCGCGTACGCGGCGGTCGCGTCATCGGATCGCTTGAACCGCGGCCAGCGCTCGCCCGCCGGGTCAGCAAGCTCGACTTCCCGAGTGCGCGCGATCAGGGCTGCCGGCCCCTCGACGCGCAGCAGATCGAGGAGTTCCTCCCAGCTCAAAGCGCCGAAGCTGTCAACGAGTCGACTCGCGCCGTCCGTGAGTAGAGCGGCCTGACGGACCTGGGCAAGGTCAACGCTCCCGGTAATTGCTTCGTCAGCCGCAGCCGGGTCGGTTGCCGCGACCCAGTAACCGCCAGGCCGGTTCCGGAGATGCCGTTGGACGGTGACGAGCGCGGAGACACGAGCGGCGTGCTCGGGAGTACCCGTCGGCCCTTGGAGCGCGGCCTTCATCTCCGCGCCGGCCACCGCTTCGACTCGCTTGTCGGTGATGGTCCGGATGCCCTCGTCGCCGAGGTCAAGCACTAGCACGTTGTCGGAGAGCACGAGGTAGTCGAGGACGTCCCCCCGCTCACGGATCATCACGACGGTCGATGCCGGGACGGCTTCCTGGTCCAACGCGCAGGTGTCACGATGGAGGTCATTGACCTCGGAGATTGCGCTTCGCAGCGCCTCGCGCAGCGACACCGCGTCGTCGCCGATCAGGTTGATCAAGCATGTGCCTAGCTGCCGCACGAACCATGGGGTGCCGTGGACGCACCCCATGGGCAGGTCCTTGGGCGCGGACAGGCCGTCCAGCACGACGACCCCGGTAGGGCTGACGTGGACAGTGTCCTCGTTCGCGGTGCCCACTCCTTGGGTCGAAGCCATGGATACCTGCACGTCAGGCCCCTTCCGGGCGGTAGAACGGCGTGATTTGCTCGCTCGCGACGATCTCGAGGGTCTCCGGGTCAAAGCGGCTGGAGATGAGGGTTGAGAACCGTCGCGCCTTGAGCTCGCGGTGCACGGTGGCCAGCTCCTGGTTGAGCCAGTGAACGACGCCACCGGAGCCGCGCGCGTGGATGCCGGCGACATAAAGGAAGGTTCCCTTGCCGTCGGGGCGCGGGAGCCGGCCGAAGTATGCGATGTCGCTGTTCTCGCCCCGGTCCATCGGTGAGCGGTAGATCTGGCCGGTGTTGCGGTCGGTGAGGTACCAGCCGTCATCATCCTTGCCGAACCGCAGGTGGGGATCCCCTTCAAGGATCTGTTCGATGAGGGGCGACAGCCGAGGGCCGCAGATGACCACGAGGTTGTTGCGGTTGAGCCGGACGTTGCCGCCGAGTGGGATCCGCTCGAAGCTGACTTCCAACCCGACCTCTTCGGCCAGCTCCCGCAGACGTTCGTAGGTCTGGACGTCCTCAGTGGCGATCACGGGGCCCTGGATGGCTTTCTTCTTGCCATCCTTGTCGTTGCCGTCTTCCAGCTTCTCGGCCAGCGCCACGATGACCTTGCCCGAGCCGAGGAAGAGCCTCTCCGGCGGAGCTCCCTTGGCGAGTTGGCTTACGCGTCCCTTGCTGATGCCGAGTTCGGACGCCAGCTGAGTGCTGTTCAACCGGCCCACACGCAGCGTCTCGTTCATCGCCTCGTTGCGGACCGCCTGAAACTCGTTGCCGTAGTCCTGTACACGGCCAGCGAGACCATGTGCGACTTTCGCGCGCTCCAGAGGGTCGGGGAGCTCCTTCAGCTGGGACAAGGCGACGTCGAAAGCCGTATCAAGCTGGTCTCTCAGCGCGGCTGGAGCTACATCGTGCGCTTCCATACGTGCCTCCCTTCGTAGGGTCATGTTTACCCCATTAAACCTCATGGGTTCAAGGTGGTTGACGCGCGCCGTGGCGAGACCTATGGTTTCGGTAGTCGAGCGGTTTAGGGCGCTAAATCGCTTGGTTGCGTTCGCTATATCTGCTTGTCAAGCGCCCAGCACCACCGCAGTTTCTGCGGCTCGTCTCTTCGGAGGCGGGCAGGTGGTCGGAGGCGGTAGCACGATCAAACCCCCCGGTCGGCAGGACTGCGTGCACGACCTCAGCGCTGGCGCTGTCTGTCCGCCGGGATTCGAGCCGTTGGCTCGGGGGCCTGGTGGGCGGAGAGAGCATCCGTCCCGCGCACACCCCTCCTTCTTTCTTCCCGCCGAGGAGTCGCCATGCCTGAGCTCGCCATGCCCAAGGCCGCTAAGCGCAAGGGCCGCACCCGTACCTCCCGCGTCAGCCCCCTCAACGCGATCACCCTGTCGACCCTGTCGCCCGGACACATCGACATGCGGACCGTGGAAACCACGCAGACCCGCCGCATCTCGCTCGTGTGCCCCGACTGCGGCACCTGGGTGGCCGTCACCCCCCACCGCGGCACCTACCTGCTCAAGACGGTCCCGCACCACACGGGGAAGGCCGGCGTCGACGCCGCGATCCGCTGCAGCTCCAGCAACCGCCTTGTCGACGTGGACATCACCGACTGCGCCTGGCGCCGCCAGTACAGGGACTGGGCGCGCGAGGAACGCTTCGCAGCCGACCTCACCCGCAACCGCCGCGCCACCGTCCAGACCCTCAAGGCCAGCCGGCCCCAGGCGCGCCCCGTCGACCGGCGAGCCCAGTGGGAGCGCGCTGTGCCCGCCGCCCGCCGGGCCGACGCCGCCCGCATGGTGCCCACCGCCGCGATCCCCACCACCTGCGGCCTGGCCGTCGACGGACCCGCCGGCGCTCCGCTGGCCATGACCCCTCAGACCGCCGGGGACCGCCGCTCCGTCCGCGCCCTGGCCACCGGCATCCTCCGCGCCCTGGCCGACGCCGACCAGGACGGGTGCGCGAGCGACGCCCTCGCGGAGCACCTCACCCGCGCCGCCTACACGCACCTGGCCACGATCTGGCGCCGCCCCCTGACCCCGGCAGACCGGCCCACGCACACCGCCCTGGTGGCTGCGGTCACGGCCGCACTGCCCGCCCCGGCCCCGGACGAGACCACCGCCGTGTACTCCGCCCGCTGCCACAGGTCCTCACTCGCCGCCTGACTAGTCGGCCCGGACGAACGACCACGGCCCCGGCCGCCCCGTTTCAAGAGGGGGCGGCCGGGGCCGTGGCTGCTCGTACAGCAGCGCAGAAAACGACGAACCCCCGGGGGCCTAATCCCGGGGGTTCGTCTCTGCAGTCACCCTCCAGAAAGGGAAGACGCAATGCACAGGATGACATCAACTCAGGCCCGCCGGATGCGGCGCCCGGTACTCCAGGCCACGATCGACGCCGGCGCCCGCTGCACGAAGGCCGACCCCGACCTCTTCTTCCGGGCGGACGGCGAGCCGCCGGTCACCTGGCAGGCGCAGCGCGCCGAGGCGATCGGCTTCTGCCACGGTTGCCCAGTACGGGCGGCCTGCGAGGAGCTGGCCTTGCGCGACGGCGACGGCAACAGCCGCGTCGACGATCTGGTCCGCGGCGGCCGTTCCGGCTACGAGCTGGTCGCCCTCCGCGAGCTCCAGGCCCAGCGCCTGGTTGCCGCGATCACCGCCGACGAGGCCAGCGACCAGGAGTGGAACAAGCCTACGGACCTCGCCGTGAAGCTGAACCGCGAGGCCCGCAGCATGCCGACCAGGAGCGGTGGCATGCCGCACCAGGCCGTACTCCTGGGGCAGCAGAACGAGCGGATCACCGAGCTCGCCGCCAAGCTGGCTGCAGTGCGAACCGCCCGTCGCGCCCGGACCGGTTGGGGGGTCGCGGCATGACCACCATTCTGACCGTCCGCGCCGGGAAGATCGACGACATCCGCCGCGAGGACGACTCCCGCGGCTACGAGCGGGACGAGACCGACTCTCTCCACCAGGTCGGCACTCTGCTGCTCACGATGGCCGAGCGGGACGACGCCCGGATCCCCGACGGGCGTCGGGCCCGGCGCACGCTCGCCGAGATGGCGCCCGGCTACATCCGGCCCCCGCTGCTCAGCTTCAACGTGCCGCTCCGCGACGCGAATGACGCCTGCGGCCTGTGCGGCTACTGGACCTGCCGGTGCGGCCAGAACGCCGCCGTCCACGCGCCGTCGAGTGTGACGGGCGCGGTCCGGTGAGCAGCTGCGGCCACCCGCCGACCCTGGTCACCGTGAACTCCACCGGTGCGGACGGCAAGCCCTATCAGTCGGTCCGGCACGATCCCTGCACCTGCGGGGCGCCGCCGCAGCCGCAACCCGAGACGGAGTAGGGCTTGCACATACCGGCCGCTTTCGTACCGCCCAGCATCACGCGGTACGTGCCATCGCCGCGCGCGGCCTGAACCACCCCCTCACCCAGGCGCTCCTGGCGGCCGCCGTGCTCACGGCGGCGGCCGCCTGGGAGGCCGGCCACCGCGTCACCGACATCCACCCGCCCCTCGCCAGGCGCGGCAAGAGCTGATTGCCCGGTCTCCCGCCTGGTGGGCCCGGAAGCCAGGTTCTCGACCGCAGCCCTGGACCGCCGGGTCCCGGCCGCCCGCCTCCAGGGATGCCGCCCTTTCACATGCCTTCGGTCCGGGAGAGTCTCGGGCCCGTTCGTTGTCAGGAGAGCTCATGCAGCACAGCACCCCGCTCGATACCGCGACCGCCGTCGGCACGGCCCGGCGGATGCCGGAGTCCCTGTGCACGCACCGCCCGACGTGCCCGACCGCGGATAGCCCCGACCGTGAGGCCGCGCACACCATCGCCTCCCACCCCGAGCAGGGCTGGGCGCTCCTCTGCAACGCCGTTCTGGTGTTCGAGGACACCGGTGAACTGCTTCCCGACGGCCAGGTCATCGCCCCGCACCGCCCCCTCGCCGCGGTCTGACGGCTGCCTGATCCGCCCGACCCGGCCGCCGAACTCCAGCGGCCGGGTCGGGCGGTGAAGGGGAGCCGGACAGCCCGGACCACTACGACCGAGGAGTTGCCGTGCGCGACACCGCCCAGAGCACCGCCCCCGCGATCACCTACAAGCGGGGTCAGTACGTCCCGTACCGCAACCCGGAGATGTTCTGGACCGGGCAGGAGGGCCACACCTTCGCCTGCCGTGTCGAGCGGATCTGCGTGGGCGGCGCCACCTACGACCTGACCCCGCTGCCGTCGGGCCGCCAGATCACCGCCGTGAGCCCCGACTACATGCGGCTGCTGCCAACCATCGACGCGATGCGCGACATCGACACCGCCCCGCTGAACACCGACACGGCCGACGACATGACGGCGGCCGCCATGGCCTGGCTCGCCCAGCAGGCCGCGACGGCCAACCGCCGACCGGAACTGCCCGCTCAGCGCTGACCGCCTGTTCCACGCTGACGGCCCCCCGAACGCCCGGCATTGAAGCTGCCGGGGGTTCGGAGGGCCTGGTCACGACCTTATCGACCCGACGCCGATCGCGGTGACCTCTTGCACGGAGGCGCCGGAGTAAGAGAGGACACCCTCGTGGCCCCCAAGACCGCCACCCGCCGCAGGCGCCAGAGCGCCCTGGCAGCGAAGCCCCGCGCCAATGGGCGCGCTAAGACGACCGCGGCGCCGGCCTCTGTCTCCGCCCAGGCCGCCGATAAGGACATTGCGCCGCTGGTGGTCGAGGAGGCCGACCCGGTCGTGGCCGACGCCGCCGACCGTGCCGCCGACCTCCGGGACCTGGCCGCCAGCGATGTCGCGCGGATCCTCGCCGACGGGGAGGTGCGCGCCGCTGAGATGCTGAACGGAGCCCGCGCCGAGGCGGCCTTGATCGCCGAGGCCGCCACGACCGAGCGGGCCCGCGTACTCGCCGCCAGCCAAGCTGACGCCGACCAGGTTCGCACGGATGCCGCGAGCACCGCGGCTGCCGACGCGGAGCAGGTCCGCGCCGCCGCCGAAGCGACGGCGCAGCAGCTGCTCGCCGACGCGCGCCGCGACGCCGACACCGTCACGGCGACGGCGGCCAGTGAGGCCAACCAGGTCCTCGCCGCTGCCGACGCGACGGCGGATCAGCTGCTCGCCGACGCCCGCCGCCAGGCGCAGGAGGTTGCCGCCACGGCGGCCGCGCAGGCGGAGCAGGTCCGAACCGAGGCCGCTCAGACCGCCGCGAAGGCCCTCGCCGACGCGGAGACGGTGCGCACCGAGCTGCTCGCGGCTGCAGAGCGCACCGCGGTGGAGACCCGCACCCGCGCCACCACCGACGCCGACCAGCTCCTTCAGCAGGCTCGGGGCGAGGCCGAGCGGCTGCGCGAGAGCGCGGGCGCCCAGGCCGCGCAGGTGAAGGCCGGGGCTGAGAAGGCGGCAGTCGAGCTGCGGGAGGACGCCACCCGCGAGCGGGAGGCGTCCCGTGCGGATGCGGCGCGTACGCGGACGCTGGCCAAGGAGGACATCGGCCGGCTGCGGGCGACGGCGGCCGAGGACGCCGACCGTCTGACGCGCACCGCCCGCGAGGAGGCCGGCCGCATTGTGGCCGCCGCCCGCACGAAGCGGGACGCGGACCTCAAGGAGGCCGAGCAGGCGCTGGCGCAGGCCCGGCTGCGGGAAGCGGACGCGGACGTCACGTTGAAGGCCGCCGACGACATGGTGGCCGAAGCCGCCGCCCAGATGAAGCGCGCCACCGACCGCACGGAGCGGGCCCTGGAGCGCAAGCGCCTCAAGCTCGAGGCCAAGGGGGAGCGCCGGGACGCGAAGGAGGCCCGCAGGGCGAAGGTCCGGGAGCTGCGGGCCGCGGACCGCGCCGGGAAGCCAGCCGTGGCCGACCGGGTCAAGAAGTTCGTGAAGGTCAATTCCGAGCGCCTGATGGTGATCGGTCCGATCACCGCCCCGATGGCTGTCGCGTGGACGGGCCAGGCCGGGTTCGCCGAGGACATCCTCGGCTGGGTCGTCCCGTTCACGATCCTGTTCGCCGCCGCGTGGGAGCTGTCGACGGCGTTCGTGGGTTGGATGTACCACCAGGCCCGCCAGGGTGGCGACGCCGGAACCCTCTACCGCGTCAGCACGTGGATCTTCGCTCTGGGCGCCGCGGTCATGAACTTCTGGCACGCCTCTGGTGAGCCGGTGCCCGGCAGCCGGGTCTGGGACGCGAAGGCGGAGATCTGGACGGAGCAGATCACCTACTGGCACTTCACCCCGAAGGCGGTGGCGTTCGCCGCCATGAGCATTGTGGGGATGGTGCTGTGGGAGCTGTACGCCTCGCTGATCCACCGCCGCAAGCTCCGTGAGGACGGCAGGGTCGCCAAGGCCCGCCCGTCGATCGGGGCGGTCCGCTGGTTCCGATACCCGGTCCACTCCTTCACCGCATGGTCGCTCGCGATCACGGACCCGCGCCTGACCACGCTGGACCGGGCCTGGACCGCAGCGGGCGCGGAGCTCGCGGACCGCAAGGCGGCTCGGACCGGTCTGGCCCTGCACAGGGTCGTCGTCCCCCGGGTCCGGGCCGACGATCACGGACCGGCCGCCATCCCCACCGTCCTCACCCTGACCCGCACGGACCGGTACGGACCGATGGAAAGCCTGGTTCCGGTCCGTCCGGTCCAGCACGGCGGGTACGCGGTCCGGTCCGGTCCGGGCGAGCGGAGCGCGGTCCACGGTCCGGTCCGGACCGCTGGAGCCACGGACCGGACCGGCGGACCGGCGCTTGCTCTGGAGGCCGGTCCGGCCGGACCGCAGGGCGCTGACCTGCTGACCGGCCCCGGTCCGGACCGTGGCCCCCGGACCGTGCCCGCCGCCCAGGGCGCATCGGCCGCGCGCGGGGTGACGGTCCGGACCGCCGACGCCGCTACCGGACCGTGGGAGCCGGACCGCACCGGACCGTCCGACCAGGAAGCACCGGACGAGGTCGACGGTCCGGACCGTGGCGAGGACGGCGGTCCGGACCTCACGGTCATCACGCTCACGGACCTGGAGCGGACCGCGCTGGACCGGCTCCGGACCGCGAACGAGCCGCTGAACCGGACCAACATCGCCAAGGCGGTCCGGACCGAGGGCGGCACCATCGCCACGGACCGCGCCGGACAGATCGCCGTCGCCCTCAAGCAGCACACGGACCGCTGACCGGACCGCCCTGCCGCACATGGTCGCCCCCGGACCGCGCTCGCCCACCGAGCGCGGTCCGGTGACGGCCACGGCCGGCAGGCCGCTCGCCCGCCCCGCCCCGAGTGGGGACAGCGGGCCAGGCACGAACCCAGTCCCACCCCACCCCGCGCAAAAGCCTCGGGGACCAAGGACATCTCCTCCCCACCCCGAGACCTGGAGGTCTTCCGCATGCACAGCAACGACCCGAATCACGCACCCCTGCGCGATGTGGCGCAGAGCCCCGAGGCGACCGCCCGGTACCTGGCCGACGTTCAGCGGGTCCTGCTGGACATCGGCAGGAACCTGGAGGCGCTGGCCCTGGAGACCCGCGTCCACTGCCGCGACACCCACGTCGAAGGCGACCGCTGGTTCGACGCCTGGATGCGCGCCCAGCCCGTGGAACGGGCGCTGAAGGACGTCCTCAAGCACGTCGAGGGCGTCACCAAGGGCCTGGAAAAGAGCGCATTCAAGCGCCGCGCCCACGACGAGGCGGTCTCGAATACCGCCAAGAAGAGGAAGGAAAAGGAGCTGGAAAAGAAGCGCAAGAACGCCCCGCCGCTCCAGGCCGCCCCGCAGAATCCGCCGCAGCAGGGTGCGCCCAGCCGGAATTCCGGCTATGGTGGCCCCACGTCGATTTACGACATGGGTAACAGGGAGTCGGCGTGACGCGCCCTCTCAGCAGCACGGAGCGCTCCATTCAGGGGCGGAACGGCTGGCTGCAGGATGAAGAGCGCAGGGCAATCGAAAGTCGCGGCGAGTTGGGCCGGATGGAATTCTGGCTCCGCGTGACTCGAACCCGAATCACCCAGGACGTCAGGGCCGGACGTGCCGACGTCATCCGCGGTTTCACGAGTGTCTGCCGCCTCTTCAAGCTCGCGATCGACAAGCGGGCCGAGGGCGACGCGAGGCTGTGGAACCACCTCATGCAGTACGCGGACCAGGTGCTGGAGCAGCACGACCCGCGCCGCTGAACACCCACCAACGAAGGCCCCGCCGGACGCCGGCGGGGCCTTCGCCTCGCGTAATGCGTGCACACGTGCACGTGCACACGCGTGCACACGAGACCCCACCCGCTGTCAAGCCCTCTGGAGGGAGGTGCACCGTGTCCGATGTGGACGACCCGAACGGGATCCTGGTCCGTGGCCCCTGGAGCGGTGAGCCCTCGTACGCCCCGCCGCCCATCCCCGACTTCGCCGACACCATTCCGACGCCGGAAGACATTCCCGCCGCGCCGCCGGAAACGCCGGAAGAAACCACGATGGAACTTCCGGCGATTCCGGCCGCGCCGGACCCGGCCACGGCGTTGCGCTCGGACGGATTCGCCCCGCCGAAATACACGGAAGAAGAGGGTGAATACGAGGAAGGCGAATACGTCCAGCCTCGTTCCCTCGCCGACCGTCTCGGTGACTGGTTGGAACTCCGGCTCGAAATGGCGCGGTACAACCACGAAAGCGAAGCGCCTTTCCGTGAGGCTGAAATAGCGCGGAAGGCCGCGCTGCTGGAGGGCCGCACCGCACAGGAAGTCGCGATGATGGAGCAGAACGGAAAGCTCCACACCGCGATGATGAAAGCGAAGGGCGACAAGGCGGCGGCACGCGGAAAGGCCGACGCCGACCGCATGAAGTCGCCCAGCTCCGGGCTCGGAGCGGACAAGGGCCGCTCGAAGGCCGGCGGCGGCGGATCCCCACGCGGCGGGAGCGGCAGCGGTGGCGGCGGGTCCCGCAACAGCTCGGGAGCCGGAACGGGGCCCGGCGCGAAGGGGCCCGGGTCGCGCGGCTCGAACTCCGGCGGATCCGCTGGGCGTTCGGGGTCCGGGGCGGCCGGGAGCGGCAAGGGCGGCGCGAAGGGCCCTGACCGGTCCTCTGGCGGCCGTTCCGCCGGTTCGGGGCACGCCGGGTCCGGCGGGGGGTCGAAGGGCTCTCACAGCGGCTCTGGCGGCTCCGGCAGGAGCGGCAGCCACAAGGGCGACGGTGGCCGGGCCCAGCACCACAGTCCGGCGTCCAACGCCCGTGCGGAGCAGGCCCGCGGCCGCGCCGATCGCGCCTCTACCCGGCAGGCCGGACGCCAGGAACGCCGCAGCGCCGGTCACACCGCCGGCGTCGCCGACCGGAGCAAGAACCGGGACCAGGCGCGCGCCAACCGGCAGCAGGAATGGCAGGACCGCCGGGCGAAGAAGGCGGAGCGGGAGGCGACACGGAAGGCGAAGCGGGAAGCCGCGGCGTCGGCCGACGCGGGCCGCACCACGCTGGGCAAGGCCATCGGCGAGGAAGCCCAGCGCCGCTGGGACAAGCGCCGCGCCGACGCGACGGCCGACAAGGCCGGCACGGAGAAGGTGAACCTGACCAAGGACAAGGCCAAGGACGACAAGACCAAGGACGACAAGGCCATGGGCACCGGCACGGACGCGGACGACAAGGCCAAGAAGGACCCCAAGGACGGCCCTGACGGGGCTGCTGGCGACGGGAAGGCGACCCCGGCGGGCGATGAGTCCGGCAAGGAGTCCAAGGCCGGTGACGAGCCGTCTGACGGGTCGAAGAAGCGCCGCCGGTTCCGCCGGTTCCGGCGCCGTTCCGACGGCTCGGGCCGGGCCGGACGGCGGGGTCGCACCCGCGGGGCGGGGCGTACCGGCCGCCGTGAAGGCCGGCGCGGACGGCGGTCTTCTGAGGGCCGGTTCGGGCCGCCGCCCACCCCGACGGTGGAGTGGCCCGATCACCCCAGCCGACCGCCGCGCCCCGCCGGGGCCGGCGCCGGGGACGGCATCGTCGACGCGGACATCGTCCCTGACGGTCCGGCCGCGGTGACGGCCGGCGTCAAGGGCCTGCCGCCCGCCCCGGAGCCGCACACCGAACGTCCCGGCACCAGCCGACCGACAGCCACGGAAGGGAGCAGCGTGAGCAGCGCACAGGTCAGCAGGCCGTCCACGCAGGGCAACTTGGCTGCCCAGCACCGCACGGACATCACGTTCGACGAGTTCTTGGTCGAGATGGCGAACATCGCCATCAAGTCCGCCTCCGACGAGGAGCGCGCCGAGGCGCTGAGGGAGGCGCTCGGCCGGGTCGCGGACGCTCTGGCGGAGATGGCCGCCGACCTGGCCGACGACCACAACGTGTCCGCCGCCGTCACCGAACTGATCGCCGACCTCGCCGAGACGGCGGGCCGGATGAAGGGGCAGGCCCAGCGGTGCGCCGAGCAGTGCGGTATCGCCAGGGAGGCCGCCAAGCTCGCGGCCACCCAGGTCGCACGCGTCTATGGCGAGGACATGGACGCCAAGGAAGACGCGGGCCTGGCGTCCGTGTCGGCCGCCGCCCACCACGACTAGAAACCAGAAAGGGACCTTCTCTGATGAGTGACCTCGCACCCCGCAGTACCGGCACGGCCGCGGCTCCGGCCGACGGCGACAACCGCTACAAGTCCGTCCAGAGCAAGCTGGACAAGCTAGGCAAGGCCATGGACGACGCCGGCCTCGAACTCGAGGCGCTGCGGCGCAGCATGAAGGCCAACGCGGCCCACACCCACGACGTCGCCGGCGACATCGAGAACGCCGACCTGGACGCCAAGTTCGTGGAAGTGACCAACCTCGTGTCGGTGGCCCTGGGCGGCGCCGCCGTGGAGGTCAAGCGGCTGTGCGACAGCGCGCAGGAGACCGCCGACCTCACCTGGGAGGCCAAGCGCACCCACTCCCGGCTGTACGGGGCGCTGGACGACATCCGCTCCAACCGGCGCGAGAAGACCCCCCGGCCGGGCTTCTTCAACCGCTGACCGCTCCCCTCCCCCACCGCCACGGGCGGCCCCGCACCTCTGCGGGGCCGCCCGTCCCCGTTCCCGAAGGAGAACCCGGTGTCCACGCCGCGCAGTGTCGTGCTCGAACGCCTCGCCTACACCCTCGCCGCGCCCGTGCTGGCCGTGGCACCCAACGTCTATCCCGACAGCCCCGTGAACCAGATCGTGCAGCTGGCCGGCGCGGCCGGGATCGGCGGCTGGATCCTGGCCGCCAAGAGCGACGCGCACGGCGCCGGACGCAAGATCCTGCGCTGGTCCCCGCTGGTCCTGGCCGCCGCCATCGACGTCACCGCCAAGACCACCACCGGCTGGGGACCGTGGTGGATGGACGGGCTGCTCGCCGCCGGATGGGCGGCGGCCGGCTACCTGGTGATGCCGTTCTCCCGGCACGCCCGCAGCCGCCATCGCCCCGCCCTCGCCGCCCCGGCCCCGCACCCGGCGCCCGAGATCGTCGCGGAAGAGGCTCCGAAGCTGGTCGACGACGGCGCCGACCTGCTCACCCGCGACGCGCGGATGATGTGGGAGCAGGCCGGGAGCCCGGCCCGCACCCACATCGTCAAGGCCACCCGGCACCCCGGGATGCAGCACGACATGACGCTCCTGCTGCGCGCCTCGGAGCCGGGACGGCCCATCACCGGACTGTCCGAGACCGCGGTCGCCGCCCCCTTCGGCGTGCCCGCCCGCGACGTCGTTCTCGTGGACGTCGCGGTCCAGCCCGGCCGGCAGGGCGGGCCGGGCTGGCTGGAGGCCCACATCACCCCCGACGCCAACCAGCGCCGCCGCACCAAGCCGACCCCCGAGGAGCGCTGGACGGACAAGGTCGGCGGACCCAAGGGCGGCGCCCCCGGCTCCGAGCTCGTCCACCGCACCCGGGACGAAGTCCGCGGGGTCACCTTCTACCGGGCGAAGATGGCCGACGCCACCACCACCCCGGGCATCGACCTGGCCAAGGTCTGCCGCGGCCTGGGCCTGCCCGAGGACGACTCCTGCGTCTTCGTCCTCATCGACGGCACCGAGTTCCTCATCAGCGCCTTCGACAAGCCCCCGCTGTCCGCGATCTTCCCCGCCACCCGCGAGCTCCTCACCCCGGACGCCAAGGGCATGTACGTGTGCGGGTACACCATCACCGGCCAGCCGGTGAAGAACATGGTGTTCCAGCACGACAAGAACGCCGCCCGGCACGGGCTGATCCTGGGCGTGTCCCGGTCCGGGAAGACGCAGTTCTTCGCGATCGACATGGCCGCCATGTCGCTTGCCGGCCAGGTCGTGTGGCTCTCCACCGTCCGCAAAGACGAGAAGACCACCGTGCTCGGCCGGTACATCGACCGGCAGGGCTCCAACGCCCTGTGGATGGCCCGCTCCCTGCGCGCGGCGAAGGCGCTGTGCGAGATCCGCGCGGACATGCCCTGGCCGCACGACGGCCAGCCGCACGACTACAAGCCCGGAGACTCCCGCTGCCCCTACCGGCAGCTGAACGTCTTCGCGGACGAGTTCATGACCGCGGCCCAGGACGGCGACTTCGGCGAGTTCATCCAGACCGACGGCGACGACCTCACCGTCACCGGCCTGAAGTACGGCATCGGCTTCAACCCGGCCGGCCAGTCGCCGTTCGCGCACAACGGCTTCTCCACCGAGATGAAGGACAACCTCCGGCAGAACAGCCGGCCGACCATCTTCAACATGGGCTCGCCCGGCGCCACCCGCAAGGCGGCGGAAGGCACGATGGAGAACGCCTACGACGTCCCGACCATCCCTGCCCGCTACGCCCAGCAGGAAGGCTCCGCGATCGAGCGGGCCATGCGCGGCGAGGCCGACCCGGAGAACGGCGTCTCCACCGGCGGCGTCGCCATCATGGTCATGGACAACGGCCGCGCGGTGCTGATGCGGTCGCTGTACGCGGACTTCGACACCGACCTCGCCGAGCTGTTCCCCGAGGTCGTCAACCAGCTCACCGACCACGAGATCAGCGAGCTGACCAAGCGCGGCCTGTGGTTCGACTGGAACGAGCCCGTGCGACCCGGCGAGTTCTGGCCCGAGCCTAAGGGTGACGAGGAAGGCGGCGACGACGGCAGCTTCCGCCTCCGTGGCGGCGGCGGCAAGGGCGGCGGCGGCCGCGGCTCCAAGGGCGACAGTCGCCAGGAGGTCGTCTCTGCCCGCAAGGCGCTGGAGGCCATCAAGAGCCTCACCGACGCCTGATCACACCCACCCATCCCCGGGGCCGGCCTGCCCGAGCGCGGCCGGCCCCACCCGATCCCCTGTGAAGGAGCACCACCACCGTGGCCCTCTCCATCTCCGCCGCCGTGCTGATGGGCATCATCATCTTCGTCCTGATCAAGGGCGGCAATGTCCGCGTCGGCTCCGCGCTGGCCTGCACGCTGTTCGGCTTCACCCTCGCCGCGACCGGCCTGGCCCCGGCCATCAACAGCGGCCTCGCCTCGTTCGCCGGACTGATCTCCAGCTTCTGACTACGCCTCTTCCCAGGGCGGGTCCGGCGTGTAGTTGAGCCCGTCGCAGAAGCGGCAGTCCCACTCCGAGGGCACCTCCCACTTGTCGACCCAGAAGCCGACCTGCCTGCCCACGAAGAAGTTGTCTCCGTCGCACCACCCGCACTGGAAGACGAACTCCACCCCAACCCCTTCCCGACGCCTGCTGGTCCGAGGATGCCCGCAGCGCGTGTGCGGTGCCTACCCACCCGCCAGCCTCAACTCCCCTGCTACGCAACGCCGAAGGGCGCCGCCGGACACGCTCCGGCGACGCCCTTCGACGTCGCGCGCCCCTCCCCCACGCGCCCCCCGGCCACCACGGCCAGGAGGGCGCTCCCCTTCCGCGTGATCGGAGAACACCCCATGGACCCCCTGCACACCCAGCACGGCATGCCCGAGTCCGAGGCCGCGGCCGAAGCCCGCCGCCTGATCGACGCCTGGGCGGCCAAGCCCGTACTCCACCACCCCACCTCGTTCCGCGACGAGACCGAGCCGCCGGCCTTCGGCACTACCCCGCCCGTGAAGCAGGAAGACCACCGGATCGTCCCGGCCTGGGCGGCCGGGATCGCGGTGGCCTCCATCGGCGTCGGCGCCGGGATCACCGGCATCGGCTGTGGCGCCTGGCTCGTGCTCCAGGGCCTGGCCTCCGTCACGTTGAACAGCGTCCTCATGGTCACCCTGCCGTTCGCGGGCCTGGCCATGGCCGCCACCGCCATCGGCGGCGCGATCAGCAAGGCCCGCGCGGCCGTCACCAAGAACGTCTTCGAGGGTCCGGTCACCCACCACACCGAGATCCACAACAACAGCACCACGCGCGGCGCGTTCTTCGCCCGCACCCGCAACGAGATCCGCTGACCGGCTCCGGCCAGCCCGCACCGCTCACCGAACCCTTCACAGAAGGAGCAGCTACGCCATGACCCACAACGACAAGCCCGTCAACGGCCAGGACAACCCGTCCTTCCTCGACCTCCTCAACCAGCTGCCGCCCGTGCCTCCGGCCCCCGAGAACGGCACCGGGCGGCTCGCGTGGCTGCGCGCCGCGTGGAAGGAGTCGTGGGAGGAGGGCGGCTTCCTCTACCAGCGGTGGGAGGAGGTCTTCCAGGTCCGGCACAGCAGCTGGCACGAGTCGCCAACTGGATCAAGGCGGCCGTACTGTTCGGCGGGCTCAGCCTCATCGTCATGATGCTGGACGCCGCCGGCAACATCGCCGACGCCCCGCTCAAGGGCCTGTCCGCCGTCCCGGCCACCAGCGGCGGCGACGGCAGCGGCCTGTGGAGCACGGTCGACCACCCCGTGCGCGTGTTCCTCGCCGACCAGGCCGCGCACCTGGCCGTCGCCCCGGCCGCCCTGTACGCGTTCTGGCAGCTGACCGGCCTACTCGGCCTGGTCGGCGGGTTCTTCGGCAACGCCGGTCCCCACATCGCCTGGCTGCTGTTCGGCATCGGAACCCTCGCCATGATCTGGTCCACCGCCCCGGCCGGAGGGCGCGCCGCCGCCACCGGGCTCGCCGCCCTCATGTGGGCCCTGGCCAGCATCTTCGCCCTGCGCGGCCTGAGCCTGCGGCCCATCGTCCACAACCACCCGCCGCAGTACCAGTTCAGCCCCGCGCTCCACCTGCACGCCACGCTCCCCGCCCCCACCCCGGCGGGCGACGACTACGGCGACGAACCCGACAACGTCGTGCATGACGGATTCCCGCTCATGGCCACCATCGAAGCCATCAGCGCCGCCGCAGACCGCCGACTCCTCATCCGCCAGCGCATCAACGAATTCGTCGCCGAAGCCGTCGCCACCGGAGGCGGACTCGCTCTATGCCACGCTGGACCACCCGCCCCCACCCCGACATGGTCCTCAGGACACCCAGCGGCGTACACGCCCACCGCCACATCGACGCCCTCTACCACCCCGAACGCACCGCACGAAGAGCCGTCCGGACCGTCTTGGCCCAGCTTCAGAGCGACGCCACAACTATCCGGAGCGAAGAGCCACACGCTCGCCCCAGGTTGCCGTGACCCGAGCGGTACCGGCTGCCGTACCGAATCCCTGACATCGTCAAGCCGTTGTTCTCAAGGACGCGGACCAGTTCGGGCTGTGACTGGTCAAGGCCCGTGGTGTTCTGGCCGTTTCTGCATCCGCGGCAGCGGTGGACTGGCACCCTGGTCGCGTCTTCCGCTCCTCTACGAAGGGCCAGTTGTGCTGAACATCCCCGACCAGGATGCCAGGTTCATTCGGGAGACCTGCGGGCCCGAGGTCGTCGAAGAGCTGGAAAGACAGGCCGTCAAGCATACATGGACGGATCTGTACCTGTATCGACCCGAGTGGACCGCGCAGGGCCGCAGCTACACCGACGCTGTTCTCCTGGCGATCGAGGTTGCGCCGCGTGCGCGGCAGCTCATTCTCAAGGTCGTTCCCGCGGGTGCGCCCGGACGCGAGGCCGCTGCTACTGCGGCCGCTGGCACGGCCGATGCGACTTTCACCTACCAGCATCTGGTCAAGCAGCTGTTTCAGCCCGTGTTGCTGTCGGACGGCAGGACGCTGATGTTCCAGGAGATCGCAGGCAAGAGCCTGTGGAACGCGACGACCGTGGGAGGCCTCGAGGAGCAGCACAGGGCCCGGGTGGTCGAGCAGGTGGTCCGGGGGCTGCTGTCTCAGTGGAACGCCAAGGTCCTGGAGCAGGCTGTCCCCGAGCCCGTGAGGGTCTCCGCGTTCCTGCGCGAGGAGTTGAACGACGCCTGGACGGGCGGCGGCTCGCTCCAGGCGTGGGCGAGGTCTCTGGGCATTCTCGACCCCGCACCCCCCTGGCTGTACAGCGACGGAATGCGGCTGCCCAACCCGTATCTGATGGTCAAGGGCGGGCACCCGGCCTTGCCGGATCCCGAACTGCGTGTGCTGCGCGGTCTGGGTCACGGCGACCTGCATCTGGACAACATTCTGGTGCCCTGCATGGAGGGGGAGGTGCGGGCGGAGGAGTATCGTTTTATCGATCTGTGCACGTTCAGCGCCCGCGCCGACCTTGGCGGTGACGTCGCGACCTTGCTGTTGTCCGCACTGATTCCCTTCGTCGAGCACGAACTGCCGCCGGATCAACGGCACGCGCTGCTCCGTTTCATCGTGGCCCCGCATGCTACACACGGCGCTTCCATCGTGCCGCGTGCAAAGATGCTGGTGCAGGCGGTGACGGTGACCGCCCAGCAGGAAATGAGCCACTGGCGTGACTCCTGGGACAGGCAGTTCCTGCTCTCGCTGATGGCGCGCGCCCTGTTGTTCACGACGTACACCGGGATCGGCGAGGAGGGCCGCGGATGGTTCGTGCGGCTTGCGGCGCACGCTGGGGGTGAGGTCCTGGCGCGGACGAGGCACCAAGGTGGGGAGGCGTGGCCGCCTCCTCTGGAGCCGGGAAGGGATTCCTTCACGACGCAATTCAGTGCCCCTGTCACGGCAAGGAGCCGGCCTGCCACCGGGTTTGTGCCCGACCAGGAACCGCGGCGGCGGCGCTGGGAGACGGACTCGGGGGTGCGGGACGAGCGGGCGGTGCTCGGATTCGGCCCGGATCACACTGTGGTGGTTGTTGACGGGCAGGGTCGCGTCCAGCGGTGGAGCGTCGAGGGAGGCCCTCTGCCCGGGGCGGAGGGCCGTTCGGATCGCATCAGGGTCGGCCATCAGGCACTGGTGTCATCTCTGACGCACAGTGTGGTGAGTGCCTGGCCAAGAGAACTGGAGATCATGCGTTTCCCTCAGCATGCGGGGGTCTTCCGATCGGATCCGGTCCGTTTCAAGGGCAAAGAGCATTTTCTGGTCACCAGCGGCGGTGAGGTGTTCGCCACGCACGACAGGAAGACGCTGACTGTCCGCAGTTTCGAGGACGGTTCTGCGATGGAGCATCTCCCCTGCCCTGCTTCATTGGCGACCATCGCGGTGAGCGTCGACGCGTCGGTGATCGCCATGGCTTGCTCGCAAGAAGTGTTCATCCACCGTAGGAATCACCGGACGCTGCGGAAGAAGACGGCCAATTCCATGCCCTATTTCCGAACCGGCGTGTTTAGAAAGCTGTCAGAGATGCTGGGTCCGGGCTGTCAGCTGGCTGTTTCCCCGTCGGGCGGCCACGTCGGGTGCGTCACCTTCGAGGAAGCGCTGGTGTGGAGTACAGAGGACGGCAGGGAGGTGTACCGCCGCAAGCTCACGGACCGGGAGGCCCGGGAAGCAGCGGGTGCACACGGGATGCGTCTGCTGTGCACCGAGACAGGCACTCTGTTCTTTCTCAAGCGGGGCCGGCTGTCCTGCCCGACCATCGACGGCGGGATCCAGCTGCGCCAGTCAGGCCGCTACGTGGACGTGGCCATTGCACGGGATGGCAGGCTGATGGCGATGCTCGGCAGTGAAGGCAGGTTGGAGGTCTGGGATCTGTGAACCGGGCGGGGCCGCCCTCTGCGGGTGAGGCTGGGATTCCGCGGGGCTACGTCCGGGGTGTGCGCATGGCCCCTGCGGGAAGGGGGCATGACTTTCCGTGTGGCCGGGGCGTCGTTGGCGTCGACCGGACCGCGCGTCGCTCGGGGGTGGCTGTGGGGGCAGGGAGCACGTCGATCTTCACTCGGCAGAATGATCCGGACCTGCTGCGCATTCTGCAGGCGGCGTCGGTGGCACACCGCCGTGCAATGAGGCTGGCCTCTTTGCACATGGCTATCTCTGTCCTGCTGGCGGGTCTGGGCGTGGCTGGGGTCTTCGTGAGTGCGCTGCAGAGGCCGGCCATGCTGCTGGGGCTCGTGTGGGCTTTGGCTTACACCGCGGGGGCCCGTGTATGGGGAGCGCGGGAGATGCGTCGTGCGGCGCTCTTCCAGGAGATGTTCGATGTACGGCTTTTGTGTATTTCCTGGAACACCGTCGTCGCCGGTGGGGAGGAGCTCGCGCCGCAGGAGGTGAGCCGGGCGGCCCGCCGGTACACGGGGGCGGAGTCGCTGCTGGAGGATTACTTCTACGAGGTCACTGTGCTCCCCCGACCGCTTGATGTGCTGGCCTGCCAGATGCAGAACTTGGGTTGGGGGGCCCGGATCCGGCGGCGTTACGCCGCCGCGGTGTCTGGCGGGTTGGCGTTGTGGAGCGTGGCGGGCATCGGACTCGGTCTGGCGCGGGCGATGACGGTCACCGAGATGCTGCTGCACTGGTTCGTCCCGTCGTTGGGCCTCCTGCTGCTGGGCGTGGACACCGCAGCCTCCCAACGGGAGACCGCCAGCGCCCGGGAGCATGCCCAGGCCGTGCTGATGCACGAGCTACGCGCGTACATCCGCCGGGGCAGTCCCGCCGAAGAAGCTCCTGCGCTCCTGCATCTGGCCCGGCAAGTCCAGGACACCCTGCTGCTCACCCGGCTGCGGCAGGCCCGGGTACCCAAGTGGTTCTTCAAGCGGTTCCAGACTTCGGACCGCACGGACTTCGTGCGGGCGATACAGGAACTGGACCAGCTGGCCGTCACCCCGTAGGAGCGGCGGCGCCCGGTGATCGTGTGCTCCCGTCCTTTTTTTGGGGAGCGTGAACCGTTGTGGTGCGCGCCGTGTTGCACTACCGGTGCGCCCTGTCGTGGATGGCGGCGGATCGTCAGAATGTATTCCCCGGCTCTGCTACGGAGCCGGCGCGGGCAAGCAACACCGGGTCGCGTGTGGCCGCGTGTGTAGCTCATGTGCGGTGGCCACCTCGTTCACGGTGGAGGAGTTCCGGCTCCTGGCCGACCTCGAGTACGGCGCCAATATGCTGGACGACTTCACCTGGTGCGACCTGCAAGTGGGATACGACGGCGAGTGGCACTACGCCCTCGCGCAGACCGCAGGCGAAGACGAATGGTGGCTGCGCTGGCGGCTCGGAGCACGTGAGCTGATCGCCCTGCCGGGCTGCACTGCGGGACACCGAGAACATCCCGTCCGATCCGGCGTCGTGCCTGCTGTACGCCGATCACGTCGGCCGCCACACCTTCGAGTTCGACTACCGGATCCGGCGGGACGGCCAGGGCGTTCTCCACCGGGCGCTGCCGTCGGAGACCTGCGCAAGGCCATGGAGCACCTGCACGACGACACCGCCATCCGCATCGGCGTGGTGACCACCGGCGTCCTCACCCCCAGTGACTTCGAGGTGCTGCTCCAAGCGGCGGCCGAGGGCGCTTTCCCGTACAGACCGCGGGCGGGACCGTGGACTCGGCCCTGGTCCTGCTCCTCGGGCTTAACTCCATGCACCCCAGCGCAGAGAAGGACTGACCGGGTACAACGCCGACCCTGCAGGCTGGCCGCGCCTCCAGCGAGGCCGGCCAGCCTGTCTGGGAGCCGCTGGCTAAGGCGTCGGCTCCCACGCTTCGGGGCCTGCTCCCCTCCACTCCACGAAGTCAGGATCGGTCAGATCCACGTCCTCGGCACTCTCCAGGCCGGCGGCAAGGAAGACCCTGATGTCGGCAGGGCGGTGCGCGACTCCAATGGCGACGCCGGTGCGGGTCCGAAACCGTATGCCGTCGATCAGCTGCCGTCTCGTCCATATCGGTGGACGTCCCCGCTTCTTGCCCCCGGGCAACAACGGCGCCAGCCGGACCACTGGGTATCTGTCAAATCTCCACGCGCCACCGGGTGATCATCGCAGAGGCTGATCGACTTCAGAACTGGACACCAGACCGGTCACAGACAGGATCGCTTCGACCGTCTCTTCAACCGTCTGCGCAGCATTGTCGATCCAGATTCCCTGCTGCCCGAGCTCGGAGCGCATCGCCTCATCCAGTGGCGACCAGTTCGTGGCCAGGACCTTCTCACGATCCTGGTTGCGCCGCCACGCCTCTGCCGGGCCGGGAGCCAGGATGACTATGTGGAGCGGCACGGCCGCCAGCGTCGTGCGGTAGAAGTCAAGGTGGGAACGACGGACCACGACATCATCGAGCACCGGGATGAAACCGGCCCGCGCGAAGCTGTCCGCCAGAAGGCACGCGTTGCGGGCCCGCAGCAAAATCTGCCGGTCGGCTTCCGCGTTCGCGGCCGGTGAGGGCCATTGCCCACCGCTGACGATCATCTGCTGGAGTGCATCCACCTCGATATGAGCCGACATCCGGAACCGGCCGGCCAGCGCAGCGGCCACCGTCGACTTCCCACTCCCGGGGATGCCGGTCAGCAGGACAGCCCCCGCGGCCGGCTCGCGGTCGACGGGCACCAGATCCAAGCTCATACGACTCCTTCAAGCGCAAACGATCAGGGCCTTGAGGGTACGTGCTGCCCCTGATTCGCCGAGTCGGCGACCGCTTGATCCACTTCAACACACGCCCTAGTTCTTGAGGTAGCCGACGCGGAAGCGGACGTCGCCGATTCCTATGCCGGCGTTGGAGGGTTTGGCCTCGGCGACCTGGAGCAGGGCCCACTTGCCGCTGCTGGTGAGGACGCACACGCTCTGCGTCTGGTGGTCTCCGTTGGACAGGTGCAGGACCTTCCTGGCTTCGAGTCGTGCCCGGTTCTCGCACACGGGGACGTCACGGTTGTCGATCCATCCGATGCGGATGTTCTGGGCGACGTTCCTGGTGGTCGTCTCGAAGAAGAGGCGGCCGAAGTCGAGGCGGAACTCGGCCACGGCGCCGGGGGCGTCCAGGCGCTGGCCCTCGACGTCGAGGGTGTTGCCGTCTCCGACGGTGATCTCGAAGATATCGGTGAGGTGCTTGTCCAGGGCGGTGAGCGGATTCTGTTCGGGTGAGGGCTGGACGGACGGCTGGCGGCTGGCCGTGGGCTGCGGGTTCGCCGTGGTGGTGGAGGAGTCCGGGGCCGGTGTCTTGCCGTCGTCGTTGTCCTTCAGGACACCGGCCAGCACGGTGAACCCGCCGATCAGCACGCCGATCACGATGATCAGGCCGATCAGGAACCACGCGCGTGGTGTCGTGCCCGCGGCCCCGGGAGGGTGAGCGCGCGGATCGCGGCGCGGGCTGCCCTGGCCTGCCGGGTGAAGGGCCTGGCGGGGCGAGAGGGATGTTCCGGGCGGCTCCTGCGGGAGGTGCGTATGAACAGTGCGCAGGTCAGAGCCGTGAGCGGTCTGCTGGCCGGTGTCGTAACGGGCGAGTTCGCCGCGGGCCTCGTCCAGGCGCGCCAAGTGGTGCTTTCGGCGCAGAGCCAGTTCGTTCTCCCTCTCCCGCAACTGCTCCACCCGTGCGCGCAGGCGCAGCTCCCGTTCGCGGTCCCGGTCGCGGATGGCGTCCTTGAGGTCCTGCTGGGCATGCCCCATCTCCCGGACGACCGAGCTGTGTTCCTGTGTCATACCGCGCAGGTGCTGCTGGGAGACGAACACGGCGCGCATGAGACGGTGCATCGGATGCGAGCGCGGGCGGGAGGCGAGGTGGTCCAGCAGCTCGCCGTAGTCGCGATACAGACTCGTCTCGGCATCCGGCTGGAAGGTGGAACGCTCGCGGAGCTCGTGCACCAGATGGTCGATGTACTCCGCAGGCGGCACGATCTGACCGTCGCTGTACTTGGTCACCGCCCCATTGGAGTAACCGTGACGCCCTTCGAACTGGCTCGTCGTGCAGCCTGTCCGTCCGAATGAAGCCTTCAGCTGGCGGGCGAAAACCGTGATGGCATCCGCCTCGCCCTGCCCGGCTCCCTGCCTTGCTATGTCCCCCACCGTTATGACCTCCGGCTCCCGGTGCATGTACTGGCGTCAGTGTGATGCCCGCACCGGCGAAAAGTCCGCAGTTCGGATAAATGACCTGCCGCTACCCGCAGAAGCTTCCCCCGCCGCGCGATGGCGCACCCTGCCCACCAGTACCCGGCCGCCCCACGAAACCCCTCCGGCACCCTCCCCTGCTACAGCCACTCCCCCACCCCCCACCCCCCAGCGCCCATCAGGAAGAGGCCCGTCCACCGACCGGGACATCAGGACGCAAAGCAGGAACCAGACCCCGGGCGGAAGCCCGTCAGCAGCGTGTTGCTGTATTCGCATGCCCGTTCGTTCTTTGTGACGTCTCGGTCGACCCCGGGCGTGTACGGAGCGGTCACTTCACGAAGCCGACCCGGAAATTGATCTCAGTGGGGACCCTGCCGTTGGCGGCCTGATCGGCGGCCTGATCGGCGGACGGCTGCAGGACGGCCCATCCTTTCTGGCTGGTGAACACGCACAAGCTGACATCGGCCCTGTCCTGCAGGAAGTCCAGGCCGATGTCCTGCGGGCGGACCAGGCGGGCTCGCTGCGCGCACCGTGGCACGCCCTTGTCGTCGATCACTCCCAGCCTGACGTCCTGGTTCAAGGGCTGGCCGAGGGCGTCGGTGGTGGTCAGGAGGGTGCCGTACTGGAGGAGGAGTTCGTTGTCCTGCCGGTTGGGGGCGTTGAGGGACCGGGTGTCGATGTCGAGTGTGTTGCCGTCGCTGAGGGTGATCTCGTAGACGCCGGTGAGGTGCTTGTCCAGGGCGCGGCGCGGATCGTCGTTGTCGCCTGGGGCGGGTGAGGTACCGGTAGGTGCGTGAGTCGCGGCCGGGCCGGTGGAGGTCTGGGGAGCCGGCACGGGCGACGACGGATGCGCTTCGGTCACCGGCGCGGAGGACGTCCGGGAGGGGGCAGGTGTGTTCGGGGCGGCAATGGTGCCCTTGTTCTTGTTCATGCCGGCGATCAGCGGCAATGGCCGCCATACAGACGACGAGGGCGATGGCCAGGACGGTGATGAGGACCGGTGCCATGCGCGAGCACCGGCGGGCGCCCGCGGGGGATACGGCGGCTTTGGGGGAGGGGACGCCCTCGGTGTAAGGAGTGCGGTATGTCCCGGCGGCGGTCCCGCCGGAGGGCGGGGCCGCCGGCCTTGCCGCGCGCCGCCGCACCGTCCACGACCCCCGCCGCGATTACGGCGACCACCGCACCTCCATCACCATTCAGTTCGAGTTCTGACCGGCCGCGTCCCACCGACACCACGAGGAGAACTCCATGCCCGTCCAGACCGTCGACACCTTCCCCGCCCTCATCAGCTGCTTCGTCTCGGACCTCGCTCACCTTCTGGAGGAGACGACGCCGCGCACCCCGTCCGCGACCGACTTCATCGACCTGGTCGAGCGCACCCGCGACCTCCTCGCCAGTTCCAACCTCGGCAACCTGACCGACGCCAGCGAGGACTTGAAGGCGCTCACCCACCTGCGGGACGCCATCGGGACCGCCAGCTGATCTCCCCGCGCTGAGAGCCCTCCGTGTCGCCCCGACCCCGGACCGCCGGGTGCCGGGGCGGTCGCGGTGGCTCCCTCTCACGACCCGCTAGCCTCACAGCGGTCCGCGAAGGCCTGGACGGGTGAGGCCGTTTCCCGGAACCCGCCATCACCCACAGAGGGTGTGGTGCGCCCACTTCGCTCCAACTTCGGCGACCGCATCACGGTCCCGTCCCGCTGACCGGGCAGCACGGGAAATCTCTGTGCCTCACTCACATCACCGGACTCTGGCCGCCGACCGAAGTGCATTTACCGGCGAGTCACCTGCAGCCGCCGCACGCGGAACAGCACGTGAGGACAACTTGGTCTAGATCAATGCACCCGACCTCAGCAGCGTCTGCGCGCACTGCTCGCCATCGCCGTCCTGAACGGCGGGCAGGATGCTGCCTGGCTGGAAGAGACGTCGCTGTACGAGCTGAGCCTGCGGAATCTCCCGCCCGGCCCTCCCGCGCGGTGCGCGCCATGTCGTAGACCTCGTGCGCGGCCTGGACGGCGGCGTTCTCGTTGTCGGCCCGGCCGGTGAAGACGTGCACGCCGCGCAGGCCGGGTGGCTCGGTGCTGTGTATGGGGACATCCACCTCGAAGTACTTCATGACGCCCATCTCCCTTCTGTTGCGAGGGGGAGTGCAGGCGGTGCGACCGACGTGTCTCTTGAGGTACACGCCGCTGCCATGCTTCTGCCCTATCGGCGGGATTCAGCCGTCAGTTGAGGGGTGCTAACGGCGTTAGCACACCGCTCCAGTGCTAACACCGTTAGCGCTGGAGTAGGAACTGCCGTGAGAAATTAGCAAAACGCCCCTATTGGATCTCCAGTAATGCAGGCCGCGGCAGTATGCTGCCGTCCATGTCATCTCCGAACTCGGGAGCTGAGCGGGAGAAGCTCGTCTCCAAGCTGCCCGCTCACCTCCAGCAAGCACTCAAGGTCCGTGCAGCGCAGCTCCAGACCGATATGCAGGACGCGGTCGCCGCCGGTATCCAGGCCTGGCGAGACCACTCGGACGAGCTCCCCGCCATCAACACCGCCGGAGCCGACTCGTTCGGCACCTACCTTCCCGAGGGCCTCTACGAGGACTTCAAGACCGACTGCCGCGAACGAGGCGTCTCCTACATCCAGGGACTCGCCCAGTCAGTCGTCCTCTGGCTCGCCGACAACCCCGCAGAGGAACAGAAGACCACCCGGCGGATCATCGTCTGCAACCAGAAGGGCGGCGTCGGCAAGACGGCCGTCTCCGCCGGCCTCGCCGAAGCACTCGCTGAAGACCCGTCCGCCACCGGCGCCGCGGCCTCCGCGGCGATCGGCGGACTGCGAGTCCTCCTCGTTGACTACGACCCCCAGGGCCACCTCACCCACCAGCTGGGCCTCACCGCCATCCCCGCCGGCGAGGAAAGCCTCATCACGCACATGCTGCACCGCGAGCAGGCCAAGCAGTCGTTGCTCAACCTGACAATCGCCATAAGCGGTGACCGCTTCGGCGGCCGCCTGCGGATCCTGCCCGCAGCCTTCGACGCGTTCCTCCTCGACTCGGGCCTCACCGTCTTCCGCGGACCACGCGAAGCCGCACTCGAGCGGGCACTCGCCCCCCTCGAAGAGCACTTCGACGTCATCGTCGTCGACTCGCCCCCCAGCCTCGGACTGGCCATGGACGCGGCCCTCAACTACGGCCGCCAGCGCGACGGAGAGAAGCCCGGCTCCTCCGGCCTAATCATCCCCGTCGAAGCAGAGGACACCTCCGCCCAGGCATACGGAATGCTCATCCAGCAGATCGACTCCCTCTCCCGCGACTTCGACATCGAGATCGAGCAGCTCGGTCTCGTCGTCAACAAGTTCGACAGCCGCCGCGGCTACATCGCGACGTCCTCCCTGGACAAGTGGAAGTCGCTCGGCACTCCCCCGGTCCTCGCCGTAGTCCCCGACGTCAAGGAACAGCGCGAAGCCGTCCGCAAGCAGCGCGCGCTCCTGGACTACGCGCCCGACTGCGAACAGTCCCACCAGATGCGGCAGATCGCCCGAGGAGTGAAGACAGCATGAGCAAGGCAGACATGCTGGGGGACTCCCCCACCTTCAACGCGGTAGCCCAGCCCATGAGCAGCCGCGCGGCTTCCTTCGCCCGCTTCTCAGGCCAGGATGGTCCCGCCGCAGAGCCGGCGACCACCGCCTCGGCAGGGACGCCGCGAGTTGCGCTGGATGCTCTCGCGCACAACCCCTACAACCCGCGTGAGGAACTGAAGTCGGTCGAAGATCTGGCCGACAGCCTGACCTCCCGAGGCGTCATCCAGCCCCTCGCCGTCGTAACACGACAGGCTTTTCTCGCAGCACACCCTGACCATGAGGGCCGGATCGGCCAGGCCACTTACGTCGTCGTCGATGGCAACCGGCGTCTGGCAGCCGCGAACCTCGCCGGGCTGGACGACGTTCCCGTCCACATCGACGACTCCCTTGCACAGGACGCCGACACCCTCCTCGAGACAGCCCTCATCGCGGCCGTCCAACATGAGAACCTCGACCCGCTCGACGAAGCGAAGGCCCTCCAACGCCTTGTTGGTGTCCACGGATCCCAGCGAGCCGTCGCGCGCGCTCTGGGCAAGTCCAGCCCGTGGGTCACCCAGCGCATCGCACTGCTCAAGCTCACCCCGGAACTCCAGGAAGCCGTCGAGGACCGCACCCTGCCGGTCGAGATCGCTCGCAACGTGGGGCAGCTCCCCGCACAGCAGCAGCAGAGCGCCGCTGAAGAAGCGATGGCCAAGAGGGCTGAAACCAAACGACGCAAGCAGAGCAACCAGGGTGCTAACGCCGTTAGCACCCCTGATGGCCGTCTCGGTGCTAACGCCGTTAGCACTCCGGAACCCGAGGAACCCGAGTCGGTCAGAGTGGTAGGTGCTAACGGCGTTAGCAGTTCCAAGGCCGAGGATCAGAGCCCCGAGTCGCTGCCGGGTGATAACGCCGTTATCACTGCAGAAGATCCGTCGGCCCATCTGGCGGCCGCTCCCATTCCCCCCATGCCGTGGCACGACGGCAACGCCGTCATGGACATCGTCCTCGCGGCCATGGACGAGGAGCAGCGGACGCGACTCCTGCATCGCTATGTCGAGCGCAGCGGGAGCAAGGAGGCACTGGTCGCTGACCTCGCGCGAAGCCTCCCCAAGGAGGGGCGCCTCCAACTTGCCTCGATCCTCGCTGCGGTGGCGGCCGACCTGAACGCCATCTGATCGACACACAGATCAAGCGAACTGCTCAAGCAGCACCTTTCGAAGGGGCCGGACTCGATGGAGAGTCCGGTCCCTTCGTCTGGATGGATCTGTGCACGGTTGGGGAGCTGTAGAGCACGGACAGTCGGATCCAGCGGGAGAGGCAGAAGATGGGAACGGGAACGGGAACGGTGCTGCTGGTGGTCTTAGCGATCCTGGCCGCAGGGGGAGTAACGGGGACGCTGGTGCGCGCCGGGCGCCGTGAGGCCGAGGCGGAGAAGGCCCGGCTCGCGGAGCAGGCGCGGGTCCAGGCGCTGCGGTCGATGGAGGCCGTCTGGTCGCTGGGGCCTTCGGAGTTCGAGGAGTACGTCATCAACAGCGAGCCGGAGTTGCTCGCGAGGTGGAAGTCGTAGAAGGTCCGCAGCACCGTCTCGCAGTGGGCCCGGGTGCTCGCGGCGTACTTCGTCCCGATGGTGGGTTTCCCGGTCACCGGGTTCGGAGATCCCGGGACGGGGGCTGCCGGGGCGGCCTTGAGAGCAGGCCGGCCGTCGCCCGTGGGTGTGTCACGACGCCGCCAGTGCACGCGCACCGGCTTGCCGGCCAGATGCATCCAGAGCATGAAATCCCGTGCGTCTTCCCGGACGGCCCGGTCCCACTCGATGTCGAGCGCCCACAGGAACCGCCACCACCGCAGCAGGTCGTTGCCGTACGACCGCAGCGTGGTTGCCGGGGTGTCCGCCGCGAGCAGGTCCTTGAAGTACACGGCGACCGGCTCGACCCGCAGACCATGCTGATCGACCAACCGGTACGGCTCCCAGACGTCTCCCGTCGCCAGCAGCTGACCGGATTCGGGCAGGGCGAAGCTCCTCAGATCCCTCCCGGGACCGCTGTGATCAAGCATGCCGAGAAGCTAACAGACAACCCATCTGACCTGCGAAAACGTAGAAGTTAGTTCAGTCAACACGCCGGGGCGGCGTTCGGGTCCGTACGTCCAGGTGGCGCGTCCCGCGGGGCCGGTGCCCATGGACCAGGTGAGCTCGTAGATGCCGCAGAAGCCGCTGACTCGCTTGATCCGTAACCCGGGCCGGAAGGGCCGGTCGGCACGGAGGTCGGGGACGAAGGCGTCCAGGACGACGCGGCGGAAGCGCCGGCGCTGGGCAGGGGTGAGGTGTTGGAGGTCGGTGGTAAATCGGGGGAGGGTTTCGAAGGTGGGCACGGTGGTCTCCTCCGGGCAGCACGACGAAGCCCCCGGTTGCCGGGAGCTGCTGTAGGCGGTGCTCGTTGGTGGTGTTCGTTCCGTGGTGCTGAATGCTGCTCAGTGGTGCTGGATGGTGTTGTCCGAGCTGTGGTGTGAGGGCTGCCGGAGAGCGATGACATTCGCGTCCGGCCCGAGGCCGCTTCCCGCCTGGCGGGCACCTGAGAAGAAAGTTCGGTCGCTCCTCCCGTCTGGCGGGACGTCCCGCTGATCGGCCTTTTCTTGCAGGTCAGAGCCGTGTGCTGTGGTCTCCATGACAGCGGATATCAGGGTTATCAAGGCCGGTCAGATGTACCGCTACTACCTGCGCCAGACCGTCGTCGGCGACGGCCGCCGCCCTGCGCGCACGCCGATGCACGAGGCCCAAGAGCAGGCTGGCGTCCCGGCCGGGCGATGGATGGGCCGCGGCCTGGCCGTGCTCGGACTCGCGCCGGGTGAGGAAGTCACCGAGAGCCAGCTGCGGAACCTGTTCGGCGAGCGGGGCCGGCACCCGTACGCGGACCGGATCGAGGCCGACCGGCTCGTCGCGGGCGCCTCCCCGAAGAAGGCGTTCAAGGCCGGCGCCCTCGGTCGCCGGGTGATGGTCACGGGTGTCGACTTCGTCTTCCGGCCGCAGCCGACGATCTACCTCCTGTGGGCGCTGGGGGGTGAGGAGACCCGGCTGGTGATCGAGGCCGCGCACGAGCGGGCGATCGCACGGGTGCTGGAGTGGATCGAGGACGAGGTGGCGGTGATCCGGTACGGCAAGGACGGCATCTGCCGGGTCCGGCCGCCCGGCGGTGTGGTCGCCGCGCGCTTCCGCCACTACGAGGCACGCTCCGGGATGCCGCTGCTCCATGACCATCTGCTGCTGTCCGTGAAGGGGCAGCGCCTGGACGGGAAGTGGGGGTCGTGTAGGTTCCGGGGACTCCACCCCCGAGACGTTTCCCCGCTCGTGAACGAGTACGGCCTGCCTCGCCACAACCACTGCCCCGGTGGAAAAGTCGATCCGGAATGGCTCCGCACCCAATACATCGAGCTCAACCGCACTATTACGGACATTGCCAACGACGCCGAGGTGAGCTTCACCGTGGTCATGCGATGGCTCCGCACCCACAAGCTCACTCGCCCCGCCGGCCCCAAGGGCAATCGACGCTTCAGCTTCCCTGCTGACGACTTCGGCGACGCCGACCCCCTGCTTCAGCCGGTGCTGAGCAACAACTACCACCTCCGCCGACTGAGAATCTTCCTACGTGTCGCCAGCTACCCGATGTTCGCCACCGCCTGCGACGAACACGGGCTCAGCCGGACCGCGGTCAACAATTCCTTCAAGAAACTGGAGGCGGACCTCGGCGGTCGACTCGTGGAACGCGCATCCAAAGGCCGGTCCATGCAGCTCACCGAATTCGGGCAGAGTGTGGCCCGGGCGGTTCTTCCTCTGGCCGATCGACTCGGAGTTCGCCCCGAAGAATCCGAACGCCTGCGCCACATCTTGTGAAGCGTCCCCCTGCCCGTCAACGCACCATGACTACGCCTTGATTGGTGCGGCCGACCTGGCGGCCTGCTCGATCTTCGCGCAGTAGGCTGCACGGGCTTCCTCGTCGATCTGCTTCTCGTGTTCGGCGCGCAACCCGGTCCGGCCGTCGAGGCCCTCGCGCAGGATATCGGCGTGCCCGGCATGCCGGATGGACTCGCCGAGGACATGGACCAGGATGGCGAACAGGTTCGTGTCGGCATAAGGCTCCGGCCACCACGGCACGTGGCCGGGGGCGTCGAGGGGAAGCTCGTTGATCGTCGCGTCCGAGTGTTCCCACGTGCGCCGGTAGAACCC
The DNA here is from genome assembly GCF_042716505.1 of Streptomyces sp. NPDC058674. Taxonomy (NCBI): domain Bacteria; kingdom Bacillati; phylum Actinomycetota; class Actinomycetes; order Kitasatosporales; family Streptomycetaceae; genus Streptomyces; species Streptomyces sp. NPDC058674. The sequence goes on along the minus strand of NZ_JBHXSC010000026.1, from coordinate 33,567 downwards.
GATGATCTGATCGTGGGTCTCGTTCTCGGCCGCCCATTGATCGCTGCCGTCGGAGTCCTGCCACCGGGGCAGCGGTTCCGGGGAAGGGCGGTCAAAGACCTCACCGAAGTACCTGGCCTCGACCGTGGCCACGTGTTTGACCAGGCCGAGGAGGTTGGTCCCGGTCGCCGTCAGAGGCCGGCGCGCGTCGTATTCGGACAAGCCGTCGAGTTTCCAGAGCAGCGCCTCGCGGTCCCGCCGCAGTCTCCCGTGCAGATTGTCCTTCGCGAATTCATCGATCATGCGGCATGAGCCTGCCATGGGCTGCTCGTGGTCTCAAGATCCCGTACATGGTCCGCAACGACTGGCAGAGCCGAGGGCCCGGCCATGGCCACCGCCCTGAACTGCTACAAGAAGCTCGCGAAACTTGCCACGTGAGGCACCTCTAAAAGGGACATGGAGGTGAGACAGAAGGGCCGTGTCCCGCAACTGAGACTCCCGCAAAAGACCAGCTCAGCAGACCGGAACGGGACATTCCGAATATGGGCCTACAGTGGGGCAACCTGTCGGCCGACTCGATGCTCGCCAACATCGTCGCGGCCGACACCCTCTACACCCTGCTCTTCATGGAGGAGGTCTCGGCCCGGCTCGGGTGGGCGTGGGAGCCGCGTGAGGTGACGCCCGGCCGCCGCCCGGTCATGGAGATCGCCGGGATCGACCAGCGGCTCATCGGCTGGCAGTCGACTCGCCGCCAGCAGATCGAGGACGCGCTGCCAGTCCTCACGGCCGAGTACGAGGAGCGGCAGGGACATCCGCCGGGGGAGCGGGCCGCCTACGCGCTGGCCTGCCAGGCCGCCGACCAGACCCGCTCACCCAAGCGCAAGGAACTGCGCTCGCTCTCCCAGCTACGCGCCGCCTGGCGGGACTCGGAGAGCCGGGGCGTACGGAGCCGACGTCGTCGCCGGGCTGGCGGAGCGCTCCCGAGCAGCGGCTGCGGCGATATGGGCGCGGGTGCGCCCGGTCGTCGACGTCGCGCTGGCGGCCGTCAACGTCGCCGCCGTGGTGTACGTGATGCGCGGCGCCTTCAAGCACCACCACCTCCTCGCCGAAGCCCGCCGTCACCTCTCCTACGTCTTGCGAGGCCGACCTCACCGGTCCGGCCTGGACGAGGAGATAGTCCAGGCGGCCATCGACAGCTACACCCGCCCGGCCAGCCGGCGGATGATGACCGCCGACCTGCGCGCCCTGTACCCGCACGACACCGAGGACCAGGCCGTGCTGCGCGCGCTGACCCGGAAGCGGGCCGCCGCCCCATACGAGCGGGCCTGTCTCGCCGCCGGGGCGCTGACCGTCCGCGTCCACGCACTACGCCGCGCGGATCGCCTGAACTCCCGGCCCCGGCCGCGCACCGTCACCGTGCCGACCACTGAACCCCCGCCAAGGGCGGAGGGCCGGCCGGGACCTGGAGCCGACGACGGACGTCGCCGCGGTGGAGCTGACCAGCCGGACGCTGGAGGCCGCAGCCGCCGAGATGGCCGCGCGGTTCCAGGCCGGCATCCGGGAACGAGCCGCCGCCCGCCGCCCCTCTCCCAAATCCGCGACGGCCCCGCCGCCGAGCGCCCAACAGCCTGTCCAGCCCGCGCCGGGCCGGACCACACCCACCGGAGGAATCGGATGACCACCACGCCGCCCGCGGACCCGAGGATCGAAGCCGTCGCCGCCCGGCTGAAGGAGGCCGCGCAGAAGCGCGCCGAGGCGTACGCGCCGCCGACGGATTGGCAGCCGATCTGGAAGCGGTCCCGGAAGCCGAAGTCCATCAAGGCGAAGAAGGCGGAGCTGGCCAAGCAGCGCAAGCGGCTCAAGGCGGCCGGTGTCCGCAGGTTCTACGGCGCCCAGTCGCGTCGGCCACGGCCCCGGCAGAACCCCATCGGCAGCGCCGCCGCCCGCCGCGACGCCCGCGCCCTGTCCCGGATGCGGCACTCGAACGCCTGGGTGTGGTGACGACGCCGGGCATCGTCCACCGTGTGGACCGCCCGATGCCGCCATTGAGTGGAGCCCATCGAGTGGACTCCACTCAGTGGCCTCCACCGGGTGGAGTCCACTGCGGTGCGCACCGATTGACGGTGGACTCCACTCTCGGGCACACCACGATGGCCCGCACCGCACCGAGTGCGCCACTCCCGCCCGCACCTGGTGCGCCGCACCTACACTCCCGCCCACCACGAGCCACCCCCTTGTCCAGGTTCGGCTGACCCCCTCGTCCAGGTTCGGCCGACCCCCTTGACCGGGGTCGGCTCCACCCCTTGACCAGGTTCTCCACTGGCATGTTTCTCCTTGACACAGCAGGTTGCGGCCGCCGATCAGGGCCTGGTCAAGGGGGTGTGTGATAGGGCCCAGCCAACGTCGAAACGCACCTGGTGCGGTGCACGTGGTGCGCATCATGGCCCCGGTGCGGTGCTCTGACTTTGACGACCGGGGTCATCGGGGCGAGCGGCAAAGTGGTGGTCTCGGGCATGACGGCTCCTCACGTACGGGCCACCGCGCGGATCACGGCGGCCACGAACCGATGCTCGAACGACGGGCCTGTGGACAGAGTCCGGAGCCGAGGGGGAGAACTCTCCCCCCTCCCGGTTGATCACGATGCGGTCACAGCGGAGGAGTTCTCCGAGGGCGGCGTCACACGAAAGCCGAAAAGCCTACCTGTAGCAGGTGAATGGCGGGATAGGCCCGCCCTCATCCCTTCAGGAGCACCTGTGGCGAGCACCGCCGACGAGTCTGAACAGACCCCCGAACAGGCCCGGAAGACCCCCTCCGTGCACCCCTCCATCACCCCCTCCGCGCCCCGTCCCGCCAAGCCGGGCGTATCCGCAGGTCAGACCGGGCGGGCAAGGGGTCGCCGGAAGTCCGACAACCCTCATGTACAGAGGCGACCTCAGCACAGGAGGACTTCGACCGAACCTCGACGCCGGGAACTGCTGCAAGCGCTGGGGGTCTTCCAGAGGGCTACGCCCGACCAGCTGTGGAAGCTGACCCGTCCGGGCAACCAGCACGACAAGCTCGTACGGGACAACCTCCTGGATCTGGAGGACCACCACCTGGTGAGGATCGAAACGGTCCGGGACGACCAGCGGCAGGTGTGGGTGCTGACGAAGCGAGGCCACGGCGAGGCGAAGAAGCTGCTGGAGCCGAAGGGCATACGGATCTCGGTGCTGCGCAAGGAGAAGTACGACCCGGTCACCGGGAAGCTGCTCGGCACCAGCTACGACGACCACGCCGCGGCGGTCACCTCGACGGCCGCCGAACTCCACCGTGCCGGGATCGGGCACAGGCTCGGCTTCCAGACCGAGATCGGCCACCGGCTCGGCAGCAGCTTCGTGCAGCGGGCGGACCTGGTGGTGCGGGCGCGGGAGGCCCGGGTGCCGGTGATGCTCCTGGAGATCGACCGCCGCACCGAGGACGCCCACGACCTGGTGGTCAAGCTGCGCCGGTACTGGGAGTGGGGCCGACTGCTCCCGAAGGACGCGGCCAAGCACACCGTGGACCTGGTCCGCTCGCGGCCGGACGCGATCGAGCACGTCGACCACGACAAGCGGCTGTGGCGCAGGTTCTACCCGCCGACCGGCCGGGAGGGCCTGGTGCCCGTCGCGTTCGTGTTCGCGGACACCACCGAGGCGAAGGTCGACAACACGGTCGCCGTACTGGAGGAGGCCGGCCGCCGCTACTGGGCGCCGCGCCGGTACGACACCCTCTACCCGAAGGCGGTCACCGCGCGGGACTACCGCCAGGCGGTGCCCGTCGTCGTCACCACCCTGGAGCAGCTCCAAGAGCACGGCGCTGATGCGCCGGTGTGGCGGCGGCTGGGACGCACCGGGGAGCAGACGCTGACGGCCGCGCTCGACAACCCCGACGGCCACGCCCTCTACCGCGACCAGGAGGCCCGTGCCGACGCGGCGGACCAGCAGCGCCGCGCCGCACAGCGGGAGGCGGAGCGCCCGGTGTGCAGGCGGTGCGGGCGGAAGTTCACGGACGAACGCTGGGAGGAGATCACCGTGCACCGGACCGCCGTACGGGCCGGGGACAAGTCCGTGTGCGGCCCGTGCCGCGCCGACGACGTCGCCCGCGAGGAAGCCGCCGCCGAAGCCGCCCGCCTCCAGGCCGCCGCGCCGCCGGAGCCATTGGACGACCCCGAGCCGGACCGGGGCCGCGGCTGGTTCCGTCGGCGGACCTGATCCGGGCAAGCCCAAGGGGAGCCTGGGCAAGCCGCCCGCCGGGCGGGGCGCAACAGCCCGCCCGGCGGGACGGCCGGTGAAGTCGGGGCGTCGCCGTACGGGAAGAAGAGGCCGAACCCGGCTGTAGGCCAGTGCCAGGCCCTAGACAGGTCTCATGAGACGCAGCAGAGAAGAGACCGCGCCGGACCTGCCGGGCGACCTGTGGCACGCCCTGGCCGAACTTCAGCACACCCATCCTGACCCGGTGGGCCGCGTCGGGTCGCTCGCCCGCCCGGCCGGGCTGCTGACCTTCACCGCGGCCGCCGACACCATCCTCGCGGCCCGGGTGCAGCTGACCGGCGCGGAGACGATGCACCAAGTGAACGAGACGCTCCGCGCGATGACCGGCAACCTCCCCCACGCCCACTTCACCGGCCCCGGCGTCGCCCTGGAGCTCACACTCAGCAGACGGCAGGAGCTCCCGATCCACGCAGCGCACGCCGCCGGCCTCACCCGGCTCTTCCGACACGCCGCCGGAACCATCGGCGCCCGCAGCACACCAGGGGGCGGCCGGTGCTTCCACTGCGACGGGACCGGGCGTGCCCGCCCGCTGTGGGAGCCGGCGGCCGGGCAAGCCTGAGCGGCTGGACAAGCCCAAGGGGAGCCTGGGCAAGCCGCCCCGAACGGCGGCTTGCCCACCCCACCCCCGGCGCGCTGAGGTGGTGCCCGCCCGGCTGGACGTCCCGGCCGGGCTCGCGAGGGAGGCACCGGTGAAAACCTTCACGACGGGGGAGACGGCCGTTCGGCGCGACGTGCACCGCTCCGGGCACGTGTGGAGCGAGCAAGCACTACGCGTCCTCACCGACACCAGCGAGGCGCTGGTGACCGCCTGCGCGCCCGGTGCTCAAGCGCTGTGGCCGGCCCTGTACGCCAAGGCCCGCGCCGACGGCGACCGGTCGGTCCGTACGGAGGCGTTCGACGCGATGGCGTCGGGGGAGTGGGAGCTCGCGCCCGGGGTGTGGCAGGAGACCGAGCTGCTGCTGTGGAAGCCGCCGGGCGCGTGGTTCAGCATCAACGCCTTCTTCACCGCGGCCGGGCTGAGGAACTGGTACGTCAACTTCGAGCATCCCACCCGCCGCACCGAGATCGGGTTCGACACCTTCGACCTGACCGTCGACCTCGTTATCGACCCCGACCTCAGCACGTGGACGTGGAAGGACGAAGACGAGTACGCCCACGTGCGGCGCCTGGGCATCGTGACCGACACCGAGCACCAGGCGGTGGAGTACGCCCGCGCCCAGGTCCTCGCGATGCTCGAGGAACGGGCCGGGCCGTTCGCGGACGCCGACCGGTGGGCGTCCTGGCGCTGGAACCCGGCCTGGCCCGCGCTGCGCCTGCCCCAGCGTGAGGAAGCCGGCCCGGAAGCGGTGGCGGCGAGCCGGTGAGGCCGCGCCCTACGCGACTACGAGCAGATCGCCCTCCAGCTGACCGGTCACGCCCGCGCGGTCGCCTCCGATGTACGGCGCCGCGCGGACCAGCTGCCCAAGAGCAGCGGGCCCCGGGCGCTCGCCGATGTCGTCCTGCGCGAGGCAGAAGGCCGGCTGTCCGCGACGATCGAGGGCACCGTGCACTGTGTCCAGAACCGCGCCCGTCTCGTCCGCGCCCTCTACGAACGGCTGGACCGCCTGGAGGCCGCGCTTGCCCCGGAGAGGGTTGCACCGGAAGGGGGCTGCAGAGGTGTCTGGAGAGGTGCAGCCAGCCGGGCCGGCGCCTCCCGCCTGGTCGACTTCTACAGCTGCGCTGGCAAGCCCGACGGCAACTACATCCACCCCTCCGACTGCACCAAGTTCATGAGCTGCGTGGCCCAGGAATACGCCTACGAACGCTCCTGTGCCGACTGCCACCCCAACCCCGACAACTGCCCCAACGGCCGACTCCACTACGACGCCGCCTCAGACGCCTGCCTGTGGTCCTACGAAGCCGGCTGCGTCACCGAACAGACCCCCCGATAACCCCAGGAACATCCCCGCGGCCGACGAGGTGCGCAGGGGCAGCTACCGACCACCCGGTGGAGCGAGAAGGACCTCGCGGTGCCGCGGTTCTCCACGACCTCCCGGGCCCGGCGCGTCATACCGGTACTCGTACCCCTCCGCGCGGCCGCCGGCCCCCGGGATGCGGACGACCTCTTCCCTCGGCTATCGCGAGGAAAGAGGTGTCGTTTTCCGAAAGAGGCTTGCCCACGGCCCCTGACCTGCGCAAATGCAAGATCAACGTTTTCGGGGGTTCACACCTTCGGTGCTACCTCCGGTCCCCCGCGGCGGGCGGGGCCTCCCGGACGGGGGCCAGCAGGAAGCCCACGTGGTCGCCGCCCTCGATCTGGCCCTCGACCCGGCCGGTGAACCAGGTGGCGACGTCGGTGAGGATCGGGCAGCCGTCCGCCCCCGGCCGCCAGGCCGCGTGAGCGAACTTGTCGACCGTGTCCCCGGTGCGTCCCCCGAAGAGCTCGGCCAAGGCGCGCTGGTCGCGCCGCAGCAGGTGCACGGTGAGGTACGGGGCCCGGCGAGACGCTCCTCGGCTCCCTGCTCTACCTCTTCGACAACGGCCAGGACCACATCTACGGCGCGTTCCCTGCCCCCGCGTAGAGGGTGTCGGCGCCGTTCCCGCCGCCCATCACGTCGTCGCCGCTGCCCCCGTAGACGGTGTCGTCGCCGTTCTTCCCGTCGATCGTGTCGTTCCCCCCGAGCCCGCAGATCACGTCAGCGGCGTTCGTGCCGTTGAGGGTGTCGTTCCCCGGGGGGGCCCGGCAACGACGACCTCGACGGGCAGAACGGCAACGACGTCCTGGTCGACACTTCCGGCACCGACATCATGAGCGGCGCCCTGGGCAACGACAGCATCGACGTCGCGGACGGGGCCGGCGGCGACACCGCCAACGGCGGCCTAGGCTCCGACACCTGCACCGCCGACACCGGAGACACCGTCAGCAGCTGCTGATCCCTACCGGCTGGTCGGATCGTTCGGTCGGACGGGTCACCTGTCGTGGTGGCCCGCCGGAACCCCCCTTGTTGAGGAGCTCCACTCATGCGCATCAATCGTGCACGTATCTCAGCCGCGCTCGCCGGTGTCGGTCTCGCTCTAGCTCTGACCTCCGTCTCGGCCCAGCCGGCGGCAGCCGCGGAGCCGATCCTGTACACCTGCGTCCTGCAGCAGGACTCGTCGTACTTCATCGTGACTCTCACCGATGGAGTCCCCACCCTCCAGGAACCGTTGAGCCCAACCGTGGCCTTCACGCTCCTCGCGCTGGGTATTCCCCGCTGCTGAGTAGGGCGCGGTAAAGGGCCAGCGGCACCGCGCAAGAAACACGCGGTCGCCGTTGGCCCCTTCTGTGCCAACCAGACGGACCGACATGATCGGCCGTCCTCGTCGCCCTGCACCTGACCGGCCACGCCCTGGTCGCCGACATCCGCCGCACCACCACCCTGTCCCCGTACGACACCCGCCGGTCGGCGCCCCTCGCTGGGGGTCAGAGTTGCAGCGACAAGCCGGCCTCCAGAAGCGTTGCCCGGCGGGCTGGTCAAAACGAGCCCTGTCTCGTTTACCGAGCCGCCGTCCGGCTGGGACACCCTTCCCCCGGAGGCCCGTCCGACTCTGTGCGGGGACTGCGACCGGCGAGAGAGGACCGAAGTGGACGGGGCCTGGTCGACCGGGCCCCGGCGTCTGGAGCCGTCCCTGCCCGAGCAGAAGACCGAGGGCCGCTGGTTCTCCCGCTTCCGCAGGTGACCTGGGCAAGCCCCCCGTCGGCGGCCTGGGCAAGCCTCCCATCGCGGAGGCTTACCCAGGGCGGTGGCAATCAGGGGCGGCAATGGAGGCTGCCCTACGACTTGCCCCCGAGTTAGCCACCGGCACAGACCCCCACCCCAGCGACCTCCTCACCGACAAGGAAGCCGGAGCCCTCCTCGGCATCGACTCCTCCACCGTCCGCGCCTACGCCACCACCGGCTACCTGCCCAAGGGCACCGACCGACACGGCCGGACCTGGTGGCCACGCCACACAGTCCTCGCGCGACGCGACGCAGGCGACCAGCGGCACCAGAACCCCGGCCAGCAGCCCGGTGACCCACGCAACCGAGCACCCCGCCCCCGCCACGACCCACGCATCGCCGAGATCGCCGACCAGGCCCGCCGCTCACCCCTCACCACCACCGCGATCGCCCAGCGCTACCAAGTCAGAGACCGCACCGCGCAAAGGCTGCTCGCCGCAGCACGCCAGCACGCCACAGACTGAGCACGCAGTGGTGGACCACCGTCCCGACGGAGCTCCATCACTGCGGCCGCCACCGATCCCGATTCCGCGCGGGCACGGCATCACCACGATGCCGGGCCCGCGCCGGTGCGCCCGGTCCGCTACCTGAGCGACGAGCCGCAGAGCTGGGTGATCGTGGGACTCGTGACGCCGTGCGAGGCACGGCAGAGGTCGGCCATGTCCAGCTTCCCCGACACCTGGCCGGGCTGCGGTCGCCGAGGCATCGAGGGCACCGGCGGCCGTACCTTCTTCGCCGTCGGCTTGGCCTGCGGAACGCGCACCGGCGAACGCGGATGCTTCGGCTTCGCCGACGACGTCCTCTTCCGTTCGACTCGCACCCAGGTCTGAAGCCGGTCGTCCTGCTGTACCGGTCGTGTCCTCTGCCGGGGCCGAGCCACCGGCTTCTCCTCTGCGGGAACCGCGGCGACAGCCTCCGGGGCCGAGACGGCTGCGGGCGCCGACTCCGGAGGAAGTGCCGACAGCGGCAACGCGCGCTCCTGCCCAGCTTGGTTCGAGGCCGACCCCGGGGCCGGGGCCGACGTCGGAGCGGCGATGCCCGCGCGCTCATGGGGCGGTTTGTCGTCGGTGGGGGCGACGGAGACGCACCCCGACGCGGCCAGCAGGACGGCAATCATCAAGGGCAGGGTCCGGCGGCGCATCCGACCACTTTGGCGCACCCGGGCCGCCGGGCTCCCACGGCACGCCCGGCGACGCGCGGTCTCAACCACGAGCGGCCGCCACGGCGGCCAGTGCTGAAAGTTGTTCGTCCTGGGCAGTCTTGGCTGGATGTCCATGAGTGTCTCGCCGACCTTTTCGGCGTCGAACACCCGTGAATCCGGGATCAGCTGCTGCACGAGTGCACTCGTCGTCTTGCCCGCGCCGTGGGTGCCGTTGAGCCATACGATCATGGGACCCGATGCGAGCGCCGTGCGGCCCAGGGGCACGGGGTACACCGGAAATCCGGTACAGCGTCGGCGCTTATCAGGGTGGCGTCGCCTGCCTTTGTGGACATCTACCGTGCTTTGACGTTAGAAGATGGTCGTGCCAGTGATGATGACGGCGAGAACGACAAGGACGAACAGGGTGAGGGAGATCCGGCCGGTGAGAGCCCGATACCGCTTCGCGTACCGCGCCTCGTGCTGGGCTATGTCTGCCTCCACACGCGGGTCCGGCACCCAGCCGGGAGCGCGTCGCTCCTCCAGCAGGGCTCGCAAGGCCGCCGCTTCACGTGAAAATCTCTCTTCACCGAGTTCGTTGGGGTCCAGGTTCGGCAGGAGCACGCGTCGGCCGTCCGAACGGTAGGCGTAGACGACCCTCGCTGGGGTCGCACGCTCCCCCACCGAGGGCGAGGGCGGTGTGACAGTACGGATGTCGTAGATGTCGGCCCAGCCGAGGCGACGCGTGCGCACGACCGCACGCAGACAGATGCCTTCGCCGTCGACGTTCGTGAAGGTCCGCGGCGCCACGCACAGAGCAAAGACGTAGACCGCCGCGCAGACGATGGTGGTCGTTGTCTGCAGCCAGAGCGGAAAGGGCTCGATCCACGTCTTCAGAAGGAACGCGGCGATCGCCAGGCCGGCGAGCCACGCGACGGTGACCGTCTTGCGGGTCGTGGTCCGATAGCGGCGTGGCAGTGATACTTCCCGCACGGTTCCCCCTGAGATACCGAGATGGTCTTGGTCTGCCACATGATCGCAGCCGCAGACCGGAGGACTCACAGAGGAGGCGGTCGAAGACCGCTCGCCGGCCACGACCGAGGCGATAGCACTGTCGGCAATCGAGCGGCGTCGGGCGGGTGGCAACAACACCCTGCGGGAGCTGCTCGATTCGATCCGCCTGGTCTGGGCCGACGGCGGCTACGCCGGGAAACTCGTCGACTGGGCCCGGGAAAAACTTCAGCTCACGCTGTGCGAGTCCCTACCAACCCATGTTCTTGGCCACCTCGGCCTGGGCTGCGGCGATCTCTTCCTCGGTGGACTCCATGACGTCCACATCCTCCAAGCGCGCCAGCAGGTCTACGAGAGCCTGCTTCTGAGCCGGGTGCGTGATCGGCACGGGGTTCAGGTCGGTGCTCATCAGCCAGTCGAACAGCACGATCGCGTCAGCACGCCACAGGCGGAGATCGACGGTTGGTGTAGACCCCCAAGGGAAACCCAGTTTCCATATGAGCATCTTGCCAGGTCAGCGCGCTGTGGCGCATCACAGATCAACGTTCACGCGGCTGCCTGCCCAACCTTCGGCGTCGGGTCCGGAAGAAAAAGAACAAGCTCAGGGAATCCGCGACGGTCGCCATGTGGGCATCGGCTGCCGTCGCGGCCGGGCTGCTCGGCGGCATCCCCTACGTACGGTGGTCGGCGGCCCGAGAAGCGGCCCGACCCCGAGGCTAGGCCAGCCGATCAACGCACCCTCGCATCGCTCATCAGCATCTGATCAGCGGCGGGTAGGACGGCCGGAGCGCCGCGGCGCGCTTCTCATCCGCGATCCGCAGCCTGTCCCGGGCTAGAGCGTCCTCCAGGGCCCCGGGACAGACGGGCTCGCCGCAGGTGATCGCTGCCGTGTCGTCGACGGCGGTCAGGGTGTACCGGATGGGTGAGCGGGTGGTGCGCGTCGGCAGGCGCAGGCGGGCTACGCCGGCCGGGAGCTCGGCGCGCACCGGCCCGTGCCAGCGGATCCACAGCGCGGGACGCCCGCGCAACGCCTCATCACGGAGTTTGTCCATGGCGGTGCCGGTGTCCTCGCGGTCGATCTCGACCGCGATCGGGGGACCGTCCTCGCGCAGCAGTCGAAGGTCGAGGTAGGCGGACCACGACGGCCACCAGACCCTGCGGCAACCCATGTCCATTGGGCGTGGCGGGTCGATGTACCGCATGGGCGCCTCCGACCGGCACTTCCAGCCCGAGGCCTTCGCCCAGTTGGCCACCGCGCGGGTGATGGCCGGGGTTGCTTCCTTGGCGGTCACGCCGGTGAAGGCGAAGCCGGTCTCGGACAGATATGCGCGTAAGGAGGCGGCGAGGTTCTCGGACTCGTACGCCGTCGGTTCGTGGGGCATCCGCTGATTCTCGGGCCCGCCACTGACAGCGCGCGGCGACGGCCTTGTGGACGTAGAGGCCTCCCCTGTTGGGTAGTTGGCGTATCCGCAGGTCGCTCGTGGGGAGTACCGTCCGGGTGAGGAGTCCAGAACGGAGAGGTGCCGCTCATGACCCATTCCCCTGACACCGGCATCGGGGCGCGCGTGCGCGTGGCCCGGATCGCGGCAGGCCTGACGCAGGCGGAGATGGCCGGTCTGGTGGGCCGCTCGGAGCGCTGGGCCGAGGACGTTGAGGCCGGCCGCCTCCCCCTGGACCGCTACTCCCTAATCACGGCCGTGGCCACGGTCTGCGAGGTCGACGTCGTCTGGCTCCTGGGACAGCCCTACCGCCTACGCCGCGAACAGGGCTCCGCCGTCCCGCACGTACCCGCGCTCCGCGCGGCGCTGCGCCGCTCCTCGCTGATCCTCTCCGGCCACCCCGGTCTCGTGCCGTCCGGGCCGGCCGCCGACGTCCAGCGCGTCCGGGACCAGGCCGCCGCCACCAACCGGCACCGCCAGGGCGCGAACCTCCCGGCGGTCGCCGGACTCCTGCCCGCGCTGCTGGAGGACCTCAACACCACGATCCTGATGCACGAGCGCGGCACCGCCGAGTGGGACGAGGCCCTGCGCCTTTTGGTCGACGCCGCCCGCAACGCCCGCCAGACCCTCAGCTTGCCGTTTAACGACTCTGCTGGGCAGGCAACGGTGCTGGGGCAGCGATCGACGTAGGCCTATCCCCAACAGCGTCTTACCCACCATCCGTCGTCAGGCGAGGCGAAGGGGTCGGGCCAGGTTTTGGCGATGTAGAGGTCGTCGAGCGGTTTCACCAGACGCCGCAGTTCACGCGCCGCCTGTGGCGGAAGAGCGTGCATGGCCGCTTCCAGAACGCCCCGCTCGTCGGTTGTGTAGAAGGGGTTGCACAAAGGGCAACCGCAACCGCCGGCGAGAGCACGACTGGGGCGGTGGGCTGTTCGCGACCACTGCTGCAAGGCCTGGGCTATCGCCCCAGGCCAGAGCCGATCGTGCTCGAGGCGGGAAACCGCTCCGGCAAGCTTGCCCGAGCCACGCGGCAGCCCAGGTGCTGGTGTTTCATGCGCCTGCCGCCTCGGGTGACGTCCGGAGGCGCGGACTTGGGACGGCCGACTACGCGGCATCGTCCTTTCTGATCTTGTTGTTCACGGGGCCAGCATGCCAGATCCGGGGACGGCTTCGCGCCCAGGATTAGGCGTCGGAACGGGTCGTCTCGCCAGTGCGCCGGGGCTTGGTTCCTTGCTTGTGGTGCGCGGGGCGGGCGTAGGACTCGCCGGTGGCGAGGACTCGTCCGACGTCGTAGCGGGTGGCGGGTTGTCGGTTCTTCGAGCCGAGCGGGCGGCCGGGGCCGGGATTGGTGGGTTTCGGTGCACCGGCTGGCGTGCCCGTCTTCGCCCACAGGTTCCTGAACCCCCGCCTCACTCGGGCCGGGGTGAGTCTGTTCGGTTCCGCAGGCCGCTCCCACGGCCGTCGGAGGTCCCTCGCGAGCGGGCGAGCGAGGCGGAGCTGAGTGTGTGCGGCCAGGACGAGCCAGGTCCAGCGGTCGGCCGCGCCGGAGTCCCGGAGCTTGGGGCGGGTCCATCCGAGGGTCTGCTTGAGCAGCCGAAACGTGTGCTCCACGTCGAACCTTCGCAGGAATGCCTGCCAGCACCGGTCGACGTCGTCCATGGCGCCACCGGTGCCAGACCACCACAGCCAGACGGGCTTGTTCACCCCGCCACTGGGCAGTTTCGCGACGGCCAACCGGATCACGGTGCCCTCGATGATCGGCAACGGGCCCACGTGGTCGAGCCACGCCGCCCGGCGGGTCAGCCGGGGGTGAAGCCGGTCCCAGGCTTGTGCGGTCGCGGTCCCGTACCGGTCGGTGTTGGTCACGGTGACCGCAGTGGCCTCGCCCCACGTGGCCGGGTCACCGAAGACGAACTCGCCGCCGTGTTTGGGCGGGCGACCACCTTGCGGCGGGCAGATCCACGGCACAGGGACGGGCTTGCGCATGACCCGGTCCGAACGGAGCCGGCCCAGCACCTCGACGGGAAGATCACTCAGGAGGTGGGCGATGCGGGGCGCGTCGTAGCCAGCATCGAGGACAACCATGATCTTCGGGGCCCCTGCCTGCCACTGGCCGGCTTCCACAAGGCGTTCGACGACGTCGCGGACCTGGCCGGCGGTGACCGCGGCCAAGTCGGCTCCAGGTTCCAACCGGATCGCGTCCAGCAAGGCGGTCCAGGAGGTCCGGCCGGTTTCCAGGGCGGCGACGATCGAGTACGGCCAGCCGGGCACCATCTGGTGCTTGCCCAGGCCCCGGCCGAAGGTATGGCAGAAGGAGCGGTCCGAGGAGGTGTCGGCGTCCGGCCGCAACCACGGCGAGACGTCCACCGCCAGCACCAGCCGACCGTCGCCGGCTCGGGGAAGCGGGACACTGGTCAGCGCCCGCCGCAGCCGGGCGAAGTCAATCCGACCATGGTTGATCCCGGAGTACAACGCCCCGTGCCCGCGCCGGTGCTCGGGAGCGAGCGCCAGGTCCACGAGGGTGCGGACCGGACCGTCGGTGCACAGCAATGCGTCGCACAGCTCAAACAGAGCGTCGCTCCGCGCGGTCAGGCACGCGTACAACTCCGACCGGAACTCCACAACCACCGTCAACGCGTCTCGTTGAACCTCATGCCCGACCAGTCCCACGATCCCGGCCTCCGTGCTGCGTTGTCGCTCAGCACAGGATCGGCCCGTGGCCCCTCATGACGCTGGTGAACTGGGAAAACACCGAACAAGTTCGAGCCCCGTTCGACGCCGGACCATAAACGACAAGCTCAGTGCCTGTTTGAGTACGTCGCTACTGTTTCCCTGTCGTCGTCCGGGGTGACTCCGGACTGAATGAGGGGTGGGCAAGTGGAAAAGACTTGGTTCGAAAAGGTGTTCCGCAGGAGACCGCACCCGGTGCTGCGCCTGCTGGGGAACCTCGCGGCTTGTGTAGCCCACTTGGTCTTCGCAATCATCGTGATCACGCATTTTCACAGTGCCTGGCGATGGCTTTTTGTCCCGATCGGGCTCTTGGGGATGGTCGGCGATGGCCGGGGCGTGGTCTCGGCGGTGCAAGACCTTCGGCGGCGCGACGCCGCCCTGGCGCCGGAATGACGAAGTTCGCTGGCTGACCGCCTCGGCCTCACCCGCAGAGGGAGGACACGGCCCAGGCCTTGGCCGGATCAGCCAGCGCCATCTTCACCGCGCCAGGGTCGAAGCTCAGCGTGGGATCGGGACCGGTAGGCGGGTTCAGCTGCTCGCGACTGGCTTCTTCGACCAGTCGCTGCGGGATCCCTTGCGGGTGAGGCGCCGGGTCATGAGCGTGATGAGTGACCAGGTCAGGTGGGCCTCGGAATGTTGCGGAAGCCGTTCGTAGTCCCGGACGTTGCGGCGGGACTTCATGATCCAGCCGAGGGTTCGTTCGACTTTCCAGCGTCGGGGCAGGACGACGAAGCCTTTTGCGCCGCGGGGACGGGAGACGGTCCTGAGCGTCATCTTCAGGAAGTCGTCGGACCAGTTCACGAGCTGGCCAGCGTAGGCGGAGTCGGCCCAGACCTGGGTGATCTGCGGTTGCATGACGCGCAGGCGCCAGAGGAGCTCGCGGGCCGCGTCGCGGTCGGTCATGTCGGCGGGTGTCACCGTGATCATCACGGGTAAGCCGAGGGTGTCGACGGCGATGTGTCTCTTGCGTCCGTTGATCTTCTTCGCGGCGTCGAAGCCACGAGTCGCCTTGGAGACGGTGTCGGCGCCTTTGACGGACTGCGAGTCCACGATCAAAGTCACCGGCCAGGGGCATCGCCCCTGGCCGGTGCGGATCTGTCGGCGGAGCTGGTCACGGATGAAACCGAGGACTCCGGCCCGCATCCAGCTGGCGAAGTGATAGTAGACGGTCTGCCAGGGCGTTCTGTGGAATCAAGAATGTCAAGCGGTGTGCTTATGGATCACGCCGAGGTACTGGCGTTCACGATGGGGCACGTGATCGTCACGGCGAGGCGTGAAGAACACCGCGCAGACGTTCGCGGGTTGGGTAAGGATGCTGGACTGTTCTCCGAACGTGAGGCGGTCGTTGACGTCGTGGCGGCAGTCGACGGCATCAAGGCCGGCGATCAGGTCTTCTCGGAGCACTGCTGAGGGGTAGGACTCTGAGTCTGGCAAGACCAGGTGCGGCAACTTGGTCGTCGAGCCCGCCCGGAGCCTGATATCGATTCCGCTTACGACGCGTTGGGTTACGACCAGCTCCAGGCCGTTCCAGGCGTAGGGGTAGCCGTCGATGTCCGGTCTCATCCGGATGGCGGGGTGCGGGCGTCCTGGTCCCAGGAGATCCTCGGCCGCGGTCAGCGGCATGCCGCAGTGAAGCGGGCCGATACGGCCGGTCCGGGCGAAGTCGACGAGCACGTTCATCAAGGTCACGACGGTGACTCTGGCATCCTCTCGTGTTGATCCACACCTGAATAATGGTTGAGGGTCCTCAGCATGGCTCACCGGGTCGGCACGATCGTGCGCCGGTGGTGAGGTCGATGACCGGCAGCAGAGTCGCAGTCGTGGGGGCGCCGATCTGGCTCGGTGTCGGCCCTGCGGGGGTAGGAACGTCGGCGAGTCGGTCGAGGAGCTTGTCAAGGGCGGCCTGCCCGTCATCGACGGCGGCGCGTTCATCGTCGGTGAGAGGGATGCTGGCCAGCATCTTCTGCAGGTTGTCTTTCGCCTCTAGAAGTTGGCCCTTGCTGGATTCCTTCGGAGTGTAGAAGTCGCAGCGCGCGCAGGCCATGCGGTGCTGGCACTGCTCGAAGAAGGTGTAGGTGCACCAGCCGTGACCGAGGTCGTAGAACTGCCAGGGTTCGCCGCTGGCGGCGGCGCCGGAGGTGACCGCGTCGCGGTCGACCAGGACTTCGATGGTGCGTACGTTCCTGGCGAAGTAGCCGGCGTCGTTGTAGGCCCTGGCCAGGGTGTTCGGGGTGAGCTTCGCGTAGTGCGTGGTCGCCTCGGGAGTCCGGTGGCCCAGCCATTCCTGCAGCTCGAAGAGGGTCATAGGCTCCTTGGCGTTGTAGAGCTGGCTCGCGATCGTGGACCGGGCCCGGTGGCTGGTGATGTTGCCGCGGACATCGGAGTTGGGGACGCCGGCCTTGCGGCAGAGCATCGGGATGATCGCCGTGTTGATGTAGTGCTTTGCGACCCGGCGGGCGCGGTGGGCGAACAAAAAGTCGGCGTACTCGTTTGTCTTGCGGTCGATCATCAGCGGCTGAGCGGGCCTGGAGGCCTGCCACGCCTCGATGGCCTGGCCCAGGAGTGGATCGACGGGCTTGGTGAACGCCGTGCCGGTCTTGTGGGTCGGCACGTCCAGCAAGCAGACGGCGTCGCGAGCGAGAACCTCGCCGGAATCGCCTGGGATGGGCAGGCCGTCATACTGCCAGCGGATACAGCCCACCCGGAGGCGGGCGATCTCGTCACTGCGCTGGCCAGCGAACAGCCAGGTCAGCGTGATGGCCCGGATCAGCTCGACCGGATAGGTGCGGCCGTCCGCGGTCGGCAGGTCGCCGGGCTCGAGGTTCAGTCCCGCCCAGAGCAGCTTGGCCCAGATGCCATCGGCGATCACGCGCGGGTCCGGGCCCATCAGGGCTCGGACGCTTCGTGGCGTTCTCAGGGCATGGGCGGGGTCGAACCTGCGCGGGATCAGTTCCCATTCGTGCAGGTCACGGAAGAAAGCACGCGGCACTTTGAGATAGCCGGACTTCGTCTGCGGCGTGAGCGGTTTTCCCAGGCGGTTCTGCGATCGCATGCCATAGGTCCACTGGGAAAAGTCGCCGACGGTCATGCGGTCCACGGCTGCAACCCAGGACGCGCACGTCTGGCGGGTCCACTGGCCGGGCTCGGTGATCTCGGAGTGTTCGGCGGCCAGCCAGCGACCGATCTTGGCGAGCACGCTGCGGTAGCCGCTGCGGATCTTCGGAGTCAGCGTTGATGTCGCATACCAGTGCTCGACCGAAGCCGCCCAGGAAGCTGGGACGCCCTCCATCGCGGCCGGTCCGGCCTCGTGCCGTGACGGTGGGGGGTCCGCGTGGCCGAGTGCCGCGATCGCCCGTTGGAGGCCGTAGAAGTCCTTGCCCCACTGTCCGCTCATCGCCGGATGGACGCGCAGCGCGGCCAGGGCCTCGGTGGACAGGTCCTCCAGCAGCGGACTGCGGTTCAGCAGCAGCGTCTGGCAGATCACCGCAGCCAGCCTGTCGGTGTCACGACGATAGCCCCAGTCGGCCAGAACCGTGCAGATCCGCCGGACGGCATCGTCGACGGGATCGGCCCCGAACACCCGGCTGGCCAGAGCCGGCCGCTGGAAGCGGCCGAGCCGATCGAAGGCGGTGAACTCGCCGAGCAGGTAGGCAAGAGCGATCACGAACGGCCGGGCATTGGGGCCGATCTGCCCGCCCCAGGAGCGTCGGAAGTCGGCGCCGCTGGTGTCTACCAGGTCCACCCAGTCATCCGCCGACCAGCGCCAGAAGGCCCGGCGAAGCTCGCCGCAACGGATCAGCACCAGCCCGGCCGCGTCCCGAGCGAACCGCCGCTGGTGATGGTCGTCCGGCGGCCACTGCAGGCTGGCGAGAGCATCCGTCAAGGGCCGCACCAACCGCGCGATCGGCAGCAGAGGCACCGCGTCCACGTTGAGGCCGTCGCGCCGGAGCCGATCGATACTGAATGCCAGGAGTGCGTCCGCCTCGGCCTCGGTGAGCAGGCCGCGACGGTCATAGCGTGCAAGGTCGACGGACGATGCCCAGGTCGGACTGCTTGTCGGCCCCGTCATGCGCGGTTGTGCGGTCACTCGGCGACCGCCCCAGTGGCATTGGCGCCTCGGGTCAGCGTGTCCACGCGCCAGGAATGGATCTGCTGCATAACCCGGTTCAGCTTCTCCGCCAGGTCGCGGCCCGAGAGATGAATGTAGGTCAGCGTCGACTCGGTGCTGCGATGTCCAGCGAAGGAGGCGATGGCGTGCAGTTCCCAGCCCATCCTGGCCAAGTCGGTCAGGCATAGATGCCGAGTGGTGTGGGTCGCGAACCGCGGTAGGTCGGCTGCGAGCGCCACGCGCCGGATCACCTTCGACCAGGTCCACAGGGTCAGCGGCTGGCCGTGGTTGCGGCGAGACTCCGACAAGAACAGCGGCCCGCGGGCCCGGCTGATCGTGGCCCGATGCGTGAGGTAGTCGGACAGCAGGACGCCAGTCGCCGCCGAGTAGGGGACGACGCGCTCGCGCCGGGTCTTCGTCGTCTCGGCCCGAATCCGAAGGGTCCGGTGGGCTGGGTCAAGGTCGTCGGTCCGCAGCGAGCACAGTTCTTCGCGCCGCAGGGCCGCGTCATAGGCGAGAGCGAGCATGACCCGGTTGCGTACGGGCTCCTCCCGCGCGACTGCCAGCAGGTCGAGCCACTGCTGTTCGCCCGGAATCCAGGGCAGCTTTGTAAGCCGGGGCACCAGCCCGCGCTGGTGGCCGCCGAAGTTCCTGCTGGGCGTGTAGCGACCGCGGCCGACCGGGTTCGACTCCCGCAGACCTTCCTCGATGAGGTAGTCGTAGAAGAGCCGAACCGGCACCAGCCGCTGCTGCAGCGTCGCATTCGCCAGGCCAGCCCCCGAGTCCAAAACGACGACGTTGCCTCCTCGTCGGCTCGGCCGCGTGCTCAGCTCCTTCACGAACGCCGCCACATGCAGACGCTTCGCGGCAACAGGGTCGATCCCGTCTCGCTCGCAGACCAGCAGGTACTCGGCCAGTCCCCGCGCGTACGCGTCGATCGTCCGAGGAGCCCGCCCCAGATCCGTCCACACTCGCAGCCACTCGGCCGCCCGCTCATGCCGGCCCAGGACCGGCCACTTCTCCTCCAGCACCAACGCGTTGCCCAACGGATCTCCTCAGTACGTGGGGACGCCGCAGGATACGAACTTCATCCCGCGGCGCGTGATTCCACGTAACTAATAGGTAGTCGGCCGGCAGTGCCCGCCACTTGACGCCGTTATCGACGACGTAGCGGATCGCGTCGACGATCTCTCGGCGGTGCCACTTCTCCGGCCGGCCCCCGGTCTTGAGCTGGCAGGCCGGCACCGGCAGGAGAGGTTCGATCAGCGCCCACTCGGCGACGGTGGTGTCTGAGGGGTAGCGACGACGGCGGGGCGGCGGCATGGCGGGTCCCGGGCTAGAGCGGGAAGGGCGAGGGCTATTTCGCGAGCTGGGCCAGCGTCGCCCTGACCCCTGTGAGCTGGGCGGCTGCGACCTGGGCCCATTCGTCGTCGGGGTAGCGGACCAGGTGCGGGTCGAGAGTCCCCGTGATCATCCGGGTGAGCCGGCCAAGGATCTGCCGGAACTGCTGCTTCTCGTATTCGATCCAGTCCGCCGGTTCATCGGAGAAGAGATATCCGTCACGGCGGCGCCAGATGATCGGAGTGAGGTGTTCGGCCGCGCCGACATCCCGCAAGTGCCGCACTCCGCGGGCAACCTGCGACGGAGTGAGGCGGGTGGCGGCCACCAGTTGCCGGGCCTGCAAACCTGAGGGCCTGGCCTCCATCAAGGCAACCCGGACCAGGTCGCCGTAGTGCGAGCTGAACGGGGTGGCCGCGCCGCGGATCCGGCGGCGGGCGGGCAGCATCTCACTCGCCCCTCAGGAGCTGGGCGAGCTGCTCGTCCAGGGTGAACTGGCCGGAGTCCAGTGCGGCCTCCAGCCAGTCGGCCGCGGCCCTGACTTTGGAGATGCCGCGGCGGACGGTCTCGCGTTCGTCCTCGGTGAACTGCTGGTCACGCATGCGCGGAACCAGCCGGCCCAGGGTGGCGACGTACTGGTGGCACGATCCGACCAGGTCCAGGTATTCGATGGTGTGCTCGATCTGGCGGACCGCCGGGGTACGTTCACGGACCCGCTCGCGGACCTCGTTGGAGTTGTCGAACTGAGCCCGGTTGACCAGGAAACGGGCGGTGTCGTCCCGCATCGTCTCCCGCGCGACCGCCGGCCTGCGCAGAAGTTCGGTGGTCACCGACTTGGCGACCTCGTCGTCCCGGGTCAGTTCCTGGACGACCCGGACCCGGTCGGCCGGAGCGACCTGGGCCGCGGCCGCCGGCCTGCGCAGCAGTTCGGCCGCCACCTTCGCCGCGACCTCGTCGTCCCGGGTCAGGTCGGTGACCGCCTGGACCTTCTCCTCCACGCTGACCGGACGGTCAACGCGCTGCCCGACCAGGCGTTTCGCCCCGTCGATGGTCCACCACCGCTGCCCGGACCGGTTGAACGGCGGGTCCTCGATCTGGGCCCACCGCTCGTCTTCCTCGCTGATCGAGGCCAGAACCCGGTGAACGCTGAACGCGACGCCGTCCTTGCGCTTGCCCTTCGGCCAACGGGAGGCGACCCACCGCCAGTCCTTCACCGTCGAGGCCGCGACCCCGATGTCGTCCGCGAACATGGCCAACGACTCCTCGACCGTGAAAAGGTCATCGGTCCCGTTCGGCATCGATCCGCCCACCGGCCTCATCGGCTCGATCTCCAAGGCCTTGTCGCCCAGGGCGAACTGGGCCCGCGCAATCTGCGCGACCAGCTCGCGGGCCTCGGCGACGATCTGCTCGTAACGCGACCGGGTGACGTTCCCGACTCGTTCTGACATGGACTTTCACCGCCCCTTGCTCCCGGGCTGGATCGGCCACCAGACGGTGACCAACACGGGATTCCAGCCCAGGTCAGGACCAGAATGAAGCGTCCATGACCAACGGCGGCAGGCGCAGACCGGGGGCGTGCGAGGCGCCCGGAACCCGGGCCTCACCACCTCTGCGGAACAGCAGATTCAGCCGTGCCAAACGGGGACATGTGAGGCGTTCGGCTATGGCGTCACCGTGACGTCATCCGGTGACGCCTTCTCCCGCCAGGCCCTCGTGCGGCATCGGGGCGAACAGAACACCGCAGACTGCCGCCGCTCGACCCCCGCCGTCCATCCCCGGCCACAAACAGGACAGACAGCATGGTCCCCACGCTGCATCGCAGCAACCCGCCGCCGGGCCTGCTCCAGCACCCTCCACCGCCTGGACCTGCACCTATCCGAGCAAAACACCGCTGTCGGCGACTTCGTCGCCGACAGCGGAACACCACACTCCCGGCAGTACCGCCGGGCCGATCCACCGGACGTCACGAGCCCCATCGTCGAGCCGTATCGACCACCTGACCAGAGATCTCAAACACTCACTCAGTACGCGGGGCCACCCGGGGACGGCCCGGGAAAAGACGGCCCGGCGGCCACCCTGGGGCTGGCCGCCGCGCTTGGTGAGCAGCTCCTCACCGCCCTGCCCTCTGCGGTACTCGGCCGTCTCCAGGACCAGCTGGACAGCGGTGAGCTACTTGCTCTCGCTCCCTTGCCCCAGGTTCAGCAGGACACGTTCAACGATGTCGTCGCGAGTTTGAAAGACTGCCCGGACTACCAGGCCCCCGCCATCCGCCGACACTTCGTCCCCCTGCTCACCTCAACCGTGCGCTTCCTTGCCAACAGGACGAACCGCGGCCGCGACAAGCACACAAAGAAGACCGCCTACCTCTTCGCCCCCGCCCCTGGCGAGACGCTTCCTCATGAGGTCGAGCTGCAGGAAGACCTACACGACTTCCTGGACGCAGCAGGCTTCGACGTCCAGATGGAAGCCATCGACCGCAGCGGCGGCCGGGCCGACATCGTCGTACGGCTTCCGGGATTCGACATCGTGATCGAATGCAAGCGCGAGAAGAGAAAGGCCAGCCGCGAAGACCTCAAGAGCTATCTGGGGCAGACCATCGCCTACCAGGCGACGGGAGTCACCCTGGGGATGCTCGCAGTCCTGGACCTGACGCCGAAACCCCACTGGCTTGCCAACATCCGAGACAATATGTGGACCGAGCACATCCAAGCTCCTGCCCCTGAGCAACGAGACCGCTGGGCAGTTGTCGTTCGTGTCCCCGGAAACCGCCAAAGCCCGAGCGGCATGTAGCCGGCCCGGCGCCGCCGGGTGTCGGACCGGATCACACGCAAGCACGGGAATCCGGAGCCCGATCGCCGAGGTCAGCTCCGGCGCCCAGTCCACGCCCAGCGCCGCGAGGGCGGCGAGCTGCTCGACGGTGAGCTTGTCCCGCCCCTTCGCTGGCTGTGGCGCAGCCGCCTCGACAGCCCCGGCATGGATCATGCTGTCGCTGGTCATCGATGCCTCTTTCTTGATCAGGAGTTACACCGAACGATTTACGGTCCCTGCCCGGGAGCGGGAGCCTGGAGACAGGGGAGTCCCGGGTTCCGTGCCGTGCACTGGTGTGTGTCAGGCCGGCTCAAGTATCGGACGCCGCCTGTCAGTGGGCCGGGTCAGCGTCACCGCCATACCTCCATCACGTCTGCCTGGTTGGTGTTGCTACTTCCTTCCGGGGCATAGCTGATCTTCCACAGGTCTGTTTCGGCGTTGATTTGCCCGACGGCGTAGCCGTCGGTCTTCTCGGCTGCCGGGTTCTCTGCAGTCCTGCAGATGTAGTTCTTTCGCTCTCCGCCGATGATGTCGGCGGCTCCCCCGTTGTAGAGGCAGCGGAAGCTCTGGGATCCCCCGGACGGATACTTGAGAGAGATCGCCCATGGATGCCCTTCGCTGGGGGACACGTCGGTTGGACGGGGCTGGCGGTCGATTGTGGGATCGTCAACTATCCACACTTCTTTCGCCCATGGCGAAGCTAGACAGGCTGCTCTACGGGGGAGCCCTGATGCAGGGTAGACGAATGGCCAGCATGGATCCCTTACTGCCTCGTTGGAGAAGCACCGCAGTGCGTCAGGATCACTGCTCACGCGACTGTTCTGGCACTTGGCCGCTCCATGACCGTCTTCTTGGTACGGCGGAAGGAGCGTTCCGTCATTCCGGAAGGGGCGGAGGAGGTGAACTTCTGTGCGATCCGGCCTCTTGGGTGCGTCCGCCGTCAGCTGGAGAACCGCCACGACAAGCCCGGCGATAGTGGCAATGCCCGCGCCGATCTCAAGCCATCGGACCCATGTCTTCGGGCGGCGCGGCGGGTTACTCGCACCCGCGTCTGAATTCGAGGGCACTTCACTCGTTTCATCCTGCATGAGCTAATCATTGCCAAGCATTCCGGAATGGTCTGGCAGGCTTACCTGACAGACCGGCAGGCAGGTCGCCGAGCACCTCACCGCAGCCGGTTCGGAGCATCCGTGGACCGGGGTGAAATTCTCCTCGGCGTGGGGGAGCCGCGATGTCCTCGACGCGGTCCTTGTTCGGTCTGACCTCGTTGCGGAGATCAGTGCCGACGTCGCGATCGACCGGGGGAGCCTGTACCGGCACCCGGTGCGGCACGTGCGCCTGCGCCTGGACGTGAGCGTCGCGGACGTGCCTCCGGTCGGTGGGGGCACAGCCGCGGCCGCTGGCTGAGCAGAAATGCCTGTCCTGGAATAGTGCCGCACGGCACGCTGCTCTGCATGAGGGATCAGCGAGAAGAATTTGCCCGGTGTGCCGTAGCACTGGCCGCGGAGTTGCACGCGGTGCGGCATGATGCCGCAGTTGCCGTTGACCCCGAGGACCCCTGGGCCGTTCTTGCCCCGACGGGGGATGACCCCTTCGCTCCGTCCCTGGCCGGCCGGGAGGGAATCTTCGACCAGGCGCTGTCCAACGGGCTGGCCGCGATCGTTGCCTCTGAGTGGCCGGGCAAGGAATCGGACGGTAGGGGTTTCGTCCTGCCGGCCAGGACGTTACAGCGGGTGGACCACTTGATGCACGCGGAAGGCGCCATCGGCTTCGCGCTCGTGGAGGTGGCGTACGACGTGGCTGACCAGTTCGTGATCCACCACCCGGAGCACGATCCCTGGAAGCATTGGGAGCCGAACAGCCCGGGTCAGCCCAAGCCGTGGGACGGGCAGACGCACTCTGCTCCTCAGTACATCTTGGAGTACCCCGTATTTCCGCCCAGTCAGAACATTGAACGTCGCTGGACAGTGGAGCACCCACCGCCTCGCTCCCCAGCCGTGTTGCACCCCTGACCTGCACAACCAGGGGCCCACAGTCATCAGGGGACCTGTGCTGCAGCCCATGTTGCACCGCCGTCCGGTGCCAGAAGGCCAGACGAAGGCCCCGGGGGTCATGACGTCCCGGGGCCTCCACTTCGCTGACCTCCCACCTCAACGACGAGCGAGGCGGCGTGTCACGCCCAGTCCACACCCAGCTTCGCGAGGGCGGCGAGCTTGTCGCTTCGGGTCTTGGCGTTGGAGACCCACACGCCCAGCTTCCCCAGCGGGGGTGGCAAGGGCGCAGCAGTGGCCGGTGTCCCCAGCAGTCCGCGGCGTGCACACGGCTCGGGGGCAGGCCGCCTCCTGCCGGCTAGTGCTGTGACCGGGAAGGTTCACCGGGTCGATGATCGGGTACCGGGTTCAAAGTTCTGTCCGGTGTTGGGCTGTGGCACGATGCCGCGATGATCACCTCACCTATACCGCCCGTCGTTCCCGCAGGCCACATGGCCAAGATGGAACAGCCCGTGCTTGCCCTCCCCAGTGGTCTTGAGCTGCGTCCCTGGCGTGTCAGCGACGCAGACGCTTTGGTAGCAGCCGCTCAGGAACCGGGCATTCGCCAGTGGAACCGGCTCTTCGTGACGACGAAGGAGGAAGCACGCGAGCGCATCGAGCGCATGCGCGAGCGTTGGCACACAGAGCAGAGCGCGATATGGGCCATCGCGCGGCCCGATGGTGGTGAGGCCGTGGGCTTGATCGGCTGGGGTGACATCGACCTCCAAGGCGGCAGCGCCGAAATCCTGTACTGGCTGCTGCCCGCAGGACGTGGCCGCAGCGCCATGGCCGAGGCTACGAAGCGCATCAGCCGTTGGGCGTTCGAAGACCTTGGTCTGCACCGTCTCCGGCTGTGCCACGCAGTGGCCAACTCGGCATCGTGCCGAGTAGCGGATAAGGCTGGCTTCACCGTCGAGGGCACGATGCGTAGCGCCTTGCTGCACGAGGACGGATGGCACGACGAGCACCTGCACGCCTTGGTCCACGGCGACATCTGATCCTGTGACGGATGGTCAGGCGACGATGTTGAGGGGTCGGCCGCCCCAGCGGATGCCTCTCTCGCTGCGGATGCGCGCGCGTTCGCGTCGTTGGGCGGCCAGGATGTCGGGGTGGCGGGCGTTCTTGTTCCGCCAGCGCAGGTAGGCGTGCAGGGCACGCGTCTGGACTGTGTGGTTGGGGTGGCTTGAGTTGGCCAGGGTGAACTGCCGGAGCGGTCCGAAGTGGGCCTCGATGGGGTTGGCCCAGGACGCGTAGGTCGGGGTGAAGCACAGTTCGACCCTGTTGCGGGCCGCCCAACTGCGGATTCGCCAGTTCAAGTGGGCGGATAGGTTGTCCAGAATCACGTAGATCGGGGCGCCGTCCGGGCGGGCCTCGCGGATCGTTCTCAGGGCGGCCCAGGTGTGGTCGATGCCTTTGCGGCGCCGGTTGGTGCCCCACATCCGATCGTCGCCGACGGAGTAGCAGCCGTGGAAGTAGGTGATTCCGTGGGTCCGCCGGTAGGTGGCCGGCAGACGGTTCGGCTGCGTCTTCTCGGCCCAGCAGGAGCCGGCCGTCGGCCGGATGCCCAGCGGGCCGAACTCGTCGAAGGCGAAGGTGCGGTCCGGCCGCTCGTTTATCGCGTACTCGATTCGGGTCAGCTTGGCGTCGAAGTTCGGATCCGGGGACTCCTTCCAGGTTTTCGTACGCTGGAAGGAGATCCCGCGGCGAGTGAGTAAGCACCGCAGGGCCTCCCGTCCGAGCAGGATGGGGCGGGCACGGTTGCGCCGCAGGTGATCGGCGAGCTTTCGGATCGACCATTGGGTGAACGGCTTGCCCAGCACGGTTGGGCGGGTGGTGGCCGTCTGGACGACGAAGTCCTCGTCGTCACGATCGAGAAGGCGGGGACGGCCGCCCGCCCAGCGAGGGTCCAGGCATGCGAGCCCGATCTCGTTGAACTTGTGGATCACGTCGCGGACGGTGTCCTCGTCCGCCTGGACCAGCCGAGCTATCACCGGGACCGTGCTTCCGCCGGCCGAGGCCAGCAGCATCATCGCCCGCCGAAACCGCACCGAACTCGTACTGCCCCGCCTGACGATGTGCTGGAGTTTCTGCCCCTCCTGCTCAGTCAGCCCGCGAACCCGGACCGGTTTCGCCATCCCGCCTCCCCACGCTGATGGGAGAACTCATTTCCAACCAGCGCCAGGAGCAACCCGGCGAACTTTTCCGGTCACAGCACTAGGCACCCCGCATGGGCCGCGCGGGAAGCGCATGGCGAGCGGCCTTAGGGGGACCTCCTGGCGCGCGGGGGCCAGTCCGCCCTACCTGAACGTGATCGTCACCGTGCGCGTTGCCGAAGCCAACGTCACTGACTTCTCGCCCCTGCCGATCGCCTGGTCGATCTTCTTGATGTCCGACCAGGAAAAGCCCTCCCGTCGGTAACGGGCCCGCTGTTTCGGCGTCATGTGCTTGATGTCGTCCTTGCCGACTGTGGTCATTCCGGCCCCGATCCCCCTCGCCGGCCCACCCGTCATCTTCGGCATACCGCTCCCTCCACCCCGGCCGACCGGACGTAAGCCGCAGCCTGACTGATCCGCCTAACGCCGCCAAGTGATCACTTTCTCGCGTACGAGCAACGGCTTGTCGTCCGGTCCTTTGACGTGCTCGTTAATCCAGATGGGGCGGTGGGCTTGTAGGCGTGGGTGCCATTGACGCCGCCAGTGTCCCCGGACAACCCAGCGGTGAGACCACTCGACCTCCTGGGCCTCGTCGTTGTTCCCGCCCGCTGCGGTCTTGCGCCGCAGGGTGACGACAGCCACGGGAGCAGCGGGAATCTGTCCTGCCCGCTGGAGTCGCCTCCGCTGAGGACGGTCCGCTTCCAGTTCACCAACGGCCACCAGCGGCTGCTGCATCAGGGTCCACATGGTGCGGGCGTATCGGCACAGAACAGCAGACTCGGGACTCATGGCGCCGATTTCTACCGACTGTGCCATCTGGAGAGGGCGGCCCGCGGGCATGAACATCCCGTTACCCACCGGCGCGACAGGCGATCCGAAGAACTGGCGTTCCTCCTCGCTACCGACGGGCCCGATCCACTGGATCAGGATTCCGTCATCATGCTGCTCCTCCGCCCACTTGTTGGCTGGCAGGACTCGATGGACGGGACGCCACCGCAAGCCACTGAATGGGTGGTCATCCACACACGCCAGATCGGCGCACCGAATCGTGAAAGGCTCAGCAAGGACGAGGAATCCATGGCTCGAGGGTGGCTCCTCAAGGAGAACGTCTTCGTCAGGCAGAGTTTCCTGTGCCGCTTCCACGATGCGGACCATGTCCGGAGCCACCCAGTAGTTCTGTGCGATACGCAGACTGTCCAGCTCGTCTTGCGGCGAGTTGCTGAACCCCTGCTTCGCGTAAGCCTCGGCTTCCATCTCCGCCAGCTCCGCGGCCGGCCTTCCGGCGAACCAACCTGCGAAGGCCAGCTTGATGTCCAGGGTCTCCTCGGGCCGCATCGCCCTCCCTCCACACCGCAGTGCAGACACGTACACGGGGGGACATTCTTCAAGACAAGCGGCTGCCCGCGCAGTCGTTTGTCCGATCACGGTCGACGGCCCGCACAAGCCTCAGTGGGGGCCCAGAGAGGCGAACTTCTGCTCGGACTCGTGCACCTTGTGGGCACCCTGGGCTGTAGCCCAGTCGACGCGCTCGCTGATGCTGTGGTCGTAGAAACCCATCCGCAACGGGTCTGGCTGAGCCACGAAGGCCGGGAGCGGAGGCCAGGAAGCCCCACGCGGCCGCGCAGCCTCAGCCACTGCCTCATCCCACGAGGCGCGCTCCGCGGAATAGGCGGCGGCCGCCGCCGGGAACTCAAATATCAAGGTCTCACCTCTGGCCACCCGGGGACTGCGAACCGAGACCTCGGAACCGTCCACGCTGACGATGGCCACGACATCATGAGCTGTGGCCTCGCCCTGCTGCACCAACCCGTAGCGACCCGGTTCGACCCAATCGCCCTCCCACCGCACATCGTCCCGCTCGACATCCCGTGCCTCTCCACGCCGCGCGTACACATTGGCTTCCTCAGCGAGCTGATTCGCCTGCTCCGCCAGCCTCGTGGATGCGCTGCTCTGGACGTTCGCCGCCTGGGCAAGCTCGTTCGCCCTACTCGCCTGTCTGTGCGCGAGCTGCGCGTACACCAGCGCGGCTATGCCGGCCGCACCCCCGACCCACCCTGCTGCATCTCCCATTTCCATGGCAGCACGGTAAGGGCGAGCACTGACGAACCACGTCAGGCCCAGTCCACGCCCAGTTGCCGCAGTGCGTCCAGCTGGTCCTGGGTGAGTTTGTGGCGGCGGGTCTTGGTGTTGGAGACCCACACGCCCAGCTTCACAATGACCGGCTCCGTCTCCCCCTCGACCGGGATCTCCTCGCCGTGGCCGCGTGGCACGGGCCGGTGGGCTCCTTCCCGTTCCACCCATTGCGTGAGGGCCTGAAGGCCCCGCTGGAACGCCTGCTGTGCCTTGCTCGGGACCTTCGCCCCGCGGCTGGCTGTGGGGGCGGGAGAGGGCGCCTTGTCGGGCTCGATGCCCAGCGCGGTCAGGCGTTCCTGCTGTTCGGGCAGGAGCCGCGCCCAGGTGGCCGGCTGCTTCTGCTGCTGGAGCCATTTGCCGATGTCGTCGCCGTCCATCAGCACGCCGGGTGCGATGTCGGGGAGCTGCCCGTCGGCGTCGACCAGGTCGGCCAGGACGCGGTACTGCCGCTGCCAGTCCAGGGGCCACGGGCAGTCCCAGTCCTCGTCGATCGCGGCCAGCTGCGCCGCGCGTTCCTCGGCCCGGTCCGGGTCCTTGCCCAGGCCGTTCTTGGCGCCCTTCCTGCGCAGGTTGGCCATGTACTGCCCGACGGGCACCATCTCGTCGTCCTCGCCCCAGACGGCGTCCTGCCGGGGTGCGAGGTGCCCGGTGGCCCGCCGGTACGAGCGGAGGCCGGCGAGCTTGGTCTCCCACGCCTCATCGCCCGGTTCCCAGACCATCCCGGCCTCCGGGGCGTCCAGCAGGGTCTTGCGCCGCTCCTCCAGTTCCCCGGCCCGTAGGGCTTTCCGCTGCTGGTGGACCCATCGCCCGAGCGGAAAGTCCTTGGTGACCCCGACCGGGGTCTCGACGTCATAGGGCACGGCGTGCAGGCCGGTGATCCCGTGCTCGGCCCGCCACCGCAGCAGGGCCTGGTAGCCCTCCAGCCAGACCAGGGACTCCGGCCGGTAGACGCGGGTCCGCAGGAACGCCGCGATCGTGGCGGGGTCGCGCGGGCTGGAGAAGTGCAGCAGCGCCGACTCGACGCCCGCGTCGCCGGTACCGCCCTGCTCCTGGTCCTCGGCGTCCTCCCCGGCGCCGGCCGCGGTGCTGGCGCTGGTGATCCGGCCGTCCTCGTCGCGGCGGACGTGGACCTGCCGCTCGTACTGTCCGCGGGTGAGCGCGCGGGATGCGAGTTGCTCGACGAGGCGGGCGTCGTGCGAGCGCAGGCCTTGGAGCACGGCTACCAGGGGTGCGAACGACGCTGAGGCGACCATATCGGTCGGGTCCTCCCCGGCCTCGAGGAAGACCGGGACGATGATGCGGGCGACCTTGGTGGTCCCGTCCGGGTTGGGGCGGAGCGCGCGGCCGATGTTCTGCACGATCTCGACCTGCGATCCGCGGGTGTCGGCGAAGCAGATTGCCTCGACTCCCCGCTCGCCGGTGATGTCGACCCCTTCCCCGAGGACGCGTACGGACGCGAGGAACGCCCGGTGCACCCGCCGGCCGGCCGCGTTGATGCCGTTGGCGAACTGGCGGAGTACCTCCCGCCGCTCGGCGACGAGGTGGTCCCCGCACAGCCATGCCGCCCAGACCCGGTCCGGGGGTACGTGCCGGCCGGTCTCCAGCTCGTAGAACTCGGCGCCGATCGAGGAGCGGGGAAGGACCGCTGCCTGCTCCATGGCCGCCGCGGCCACCCCACCTTCCGTGCCCGCCGCGGCGTACAGCTTGGCCGCGGTCTCGGGCAGCTTCGCCGCGAACGCGGCGGCCTCCTCGACCCGCTGGTGGAACGTCATGACGGTCTTGAGGTTGTGCCGGGCGGCGTGTTCCAGGAGCGCGGCCTGCAGCAGGGCCAGGCGCCGGCCCCGCAGCCCGTCCTCGGAGATCCCGAGCACAGGGTCGGGGTCGCGAATCTCCAGGACGTCGATCTCGAACCCGGCGAGGATTCCCCGCTCCACCGCCTCCGACAGCCCCAGCTCGGCGCCGGGGAGCCAGGCGCCGTAGGTGCCGTCCGGATCGTCGGCCATGCTCGCGATCACCGGCTCAGGACTGCCCGCGCCCTTCCGCGGCCGCGGGGCGGCGAGGATGCGCGGGGTGGCGGTCATGTAGAGCCGGAAGGCGGCCGGGATCCGGGCGTTGTCGTGGATCGCAGCCCACGGCCGCCCCAGATCCCCCGCGGTCGAGTGCGCCTCGTCCACCACAGCGAGGTCGAACGGGGCCATCACCTGCCCGTACAGCCGCGCTCCGCCCGCCAGCGCGGCCTCCACCGGCCCCCGCACCTTCCGCTGCCCCACGGGCGCCTCGACGTCCTCGCGGTCCACCAGGGACGCGTACGTGGCGAACACGACGACGGGCCCGGCTCCGGCCCACAGGGCGAGCTGGATCGGGTTGGTGGTCGTACGGACCCTGAGCTGGTCCAGGACCGCGTCGTTCTCGAGGGAGCAGACCGCGACCATCGGCGCCCGGTGGCCGACGATGCGCCAGGCCTGCGCGGTCTGCACGAGGAGGTCCAGGGTCGGCACGGTGACGAGGATCCGCCCGCCCGGGAAGCACTCCAGCGCGGACGCGGCGGCCATGATCGTCTTCCCCGAGCCGGTCGCGGACACGATCGTGCCCCGCACCCCCTGAGGGGGCACAGATGATCTTGCAGAGAATCCAATCCATTTCCGGAACGCCGACTTCTGCACGACCTGGTGTTCCCTGAGCTGAACCACAGACATTCTCCTGACCTTCCGATCACTAATTCCGGCGGGTTTTCAGGCGGCCGCAGGTCATAACGACGGCGAGAACGGCGGCACGGACACCGTGCCGTCCTCGCCGACCACGACCCGCTCGGCGAGCTGCGCCAGGACCTCGACGGGCCGTAGCCCTGCCCGAGCGGCCGCCGCCCGGATCAGCCGGCCGGGGCCCGCGGACAGCCACAGCTCCGCCCGCAGCTCGTCCCGTTCGTCCTGCCGCCGCGCCAGCTGCGCAGCATGCGCGGAGAGGACCCCCTGCCGCCGTTCATCACGCTCCCGCGCCCAATCTGAGCCTTGAACATCCCGCTCCGGCTCGTACGCGTCCCACCCGGAGGCCTCCATCAGGAGCCCGACGCGCCGCCACTCGCGGTGCTTCGCCGCCCAGACCGCGGCCAGCCGCTCCGGATCCGACCCGCAACCGAAGAACGCCCCGCCGGCCAGGGCCCGTTCCGCCTCCCGCTCCCTGACCTCCGCCTCCGCGACCCGCTCCGCAACCACACCCCCGGCCAGACCGTCCCCCTGGCGCCGAACCGAATCCCGCGCCACGTCGTAAGCATTCCGCATGCCCACTGGTCCTTTTCAGAGAAAACCGCTTTGCTGCCGAGACGGTCTGTGGATGTCCGGTGTTTCCGCCAACGGTACATGCTGCATCTAACCGATGCAGTCGCCACAGCTGAACCTGACATGAACGAGCGGCCCCACCCCCGCCGTACGGCCAAGCCCCGCCCAAGACGGGAGAGCACGGCGATCCCAGCCGGGACGTCAACGATGGGGAGTGCCACGGAAGGCTCATCGATGGGAAGGCCCCATGGGGGCGGGAGAGGGAGGTTTCGGCCGTACGATTTCCGGTGTGATCCGTCCTCTCTCAGGTCCTCTCACGTGGAGGTACCCCTTTGCTGCATTTGTGCTGACCCTCCTGATAACCACCTGCTGGTATGGGTTGCAGCCGGTCTACCCGGATTGTGTTTTCGCCTACAGCAGCGCTGGGGAGCCGGTGAACGTGAAGGAGGCGTACCAAGCGGCAATCGAGTCCGGACAGTGCGAGCCGCCCCATGCCCGTTGGACCACCTGGAGTGGTTGACGCCCCCCACCCCACAGCAGCAACATGACCGGCCCCCTCCCTGTAGCCGGCCGCCCGCAAAACGGGCCCAGGGTCCGGGAAACGCAGCGGACCGGGCCCCGCCTGCAGCGCAGCGGAAGGCGGCCCTCACCGGCCGCGCGCAGCGCGGCCGGTGACTTTCGGTCAACCCCGAAGCGCAGGGGATGACCGAGAGCGGGCTCCCGATATCGCCCCGTACAACCTTTGTAGGACCCGGGTGGTCTTGGGGGTGATGAATGATTCTGATGTGATAGCTGTTGTGGCAGCGCTGTACGAGGCGCACGCTGCGCTTCCTTTCCCTCCTGGTCTTGCCGGTGCGGACAGGGCGGGCTTCGACCTGGTGCTGGTCGATGCGGACATCGCCGGCTGTGTCCATACCTGGTTGGGCAATGGCGGCACTCTCGATGAATGGCGTTACAGGATCCTGCACTGGCGTGGGTCGCAACTTGAGCAGATCCTGCCTGTCCTGAGGCCGGATGACAGCCCGACTTACTGGGCCAAGCTCTTCCGGATGGCTGAACTCGTGGCAGTCACGGACCCCAGGCCCAAGGAGTCCTATCCGCCTGAACCATGGACACCGTTGCCGCACCCGGGGAACACCCCCTGACCTAGCCAGCCGCCCGCGAAGCGGGCCCAGCCTGGAGCGCAGCGAAAGGCCTTCACCGACCGCGCGCAGCGCGGCCGGTGACCCTCGGTCAACCCCGAAGCGCAGCGCAGGGGATGACCGAGGGAGTGTGGGAGAGCGCAGCGAACCCACACCAGGCCGAAGCGCAGCGAAGGCCGGCCCCACCCGAAGGGTGGGGCGCCCGGAGCGCAGCGCAGGGCTTCCCTTGCACAGCGCGCAGCGCTGTGGTACCC